>NZ_RCOE01000007.1:0-10581 GCF_004321495.1 Pseudomonas sp. Sample_10 | reverse complement strand
ACCTGCGTTTCGACGACACCAACCCGGCCAAGGAAGACCAGGAATACATCGACGCAATCGAAAGCGACGTCAAATGGCTGGGTTTCGAATGGTCCGGCGAAGTGCGCTACGCCTCGCAGTATTTCGACCAGTTGCACGACTGGGCGGTGGAACTGATCAAGTCCGGCAAGGCCTATGTCGACGACCTGACCCCTGAGCAAGCCAAGGAATACCGTGGCAGCCTGACCGAGCCGGGCAAGAACAGCCCGTTCCGCGACCGCAGCGTCGAAGAGAACCTGGACCTGTTCGCCCGCATGAAGGCCGGCGAATTCCCGGACGGCGCACGTGTGCTGCGGGCCAAGATCGACATGGCGTCGCCGAACATGAACCTGCGTGATCCGATCATGTATCGCATCCGTCACGCGCACCACCACCAGACCGGTGACAAGTGGTGCATCTACCCGAACTACGACTTCACCCACGGTCAGTCGGACGCCATCGAAGGCATCACCCATTCGATCTGCACCCTGGAGTTCGAAAGCCACCGTCCGCTGTACGAGTGGTTCCTCGAAAACCTGCCGGTACCGGCCAACCCGCGCCAGTACGAGTTCAGCCGCCTGAACCTGAACTACACCATCACCAGCAAGCGCAAGCTCAAGCAACTGGTCGATGAAAAGCACGTCAATGGCTGGGACGACCCGCGCATGTCCACGCTGTCGGGCTTCCGCCGCCGTGGCTACACGCCGAAATCGATCCGCAACTTCTGCGAAATGATCGGCACCAACCGTTCCGACGGCGTGGTCGACTTCGGCATGCTCGAGTTCAGCATCCGTGACGACCTCGACCAGAGCGCGCCGCGTGCCATGTGCGTGTTGCGTCCGCTGAAAGTCGTGATCACCAATTACCCGGAAGGCCAGGTCGAGAACCTCGAACTGCCGCGTCATCCGAAGGAAGACATGGGCGTGCGCGCCTTGCCGTTCGCCCGCGAAATCTACATCGACCGCGAAGACTTCATGGAAGAGCCGCCGAAGGGCTACAAGCGCCTGGAACCGGCCGGTGAAGTGCGTCTGCGCGGCAGCTACGTGATCCGTGCCGACGAAGCGATCAAGGACGCCGACGGCAACATCGTCGAGCTGCGTTGCTCGTACGACCCGGACACCCTGGGCAAGAACCCGGAAGGCCGCAAGGTCAAAGGCGTGATCCACTGGGTGCCGGCCGCTGCCAGCGTCGAGTGCGAAGTGCGTCTGTACGATCGTCTGTTCCGTTCTCCGAACCCGGAGAAGGCCGAAGACAGTGCCAGTTTCCTGGACAACATCAACCCTGATTCGCTGCAGGTACTCACCGGTTGTCGTGCTGAACCCTCGCTGGGCAACGCACAGCCGGAAGACCGTTTCCAGTTCGAGCGCGAAGGCTACTTCGTCGCGGACATCAAGGACTCGAAACCAGGTCAGCCGGTATTCAACCGTACCGTGACCCTGCGTGATTCGTGGGGCCAGTGATTCAAGGAAGTTAACGTGCTAACGATTTACAACACGCTCACCAAGAGCAAAGAAGTCTTCAAGCCGCTCGATGGCAACAAGGTGCGCATGTACGTGTGCGGCATGACCGTGTACGACTACTGCCACCTCGGCCACGGCCGCAGCATGGTCGCGTTCGACCTGGTGACCCGCTGGCTGCGGTTCAGCGGTTACGACCTGACCTACGTGCGCAACATCACCGACATCGACGACAAGATCATCAACCGGGCCAACGAGAACGGCGAGTCGTTCGAAGCCTTGACCGAGCGCATGATCGCGGCGATGCACGAAGATGAAGCGCGCCTGAACATCAAGAAACCGGACATGGAACCGCGCGCCACGGATCACATCCCGGGCATGCACGCGATGATCCAGACCCTGATCGACAAGGGTTACGCCTACGCCCCGGGCAATGGCGACGTGTACTACCGCGTCGGCAAATTCATGGGCTATGGCAAGCTGTCGCGCAAGAAGATCGAAGACCTGCGCATCGGCGCCCGCATCGAAGTCGACGAGTCCAAGCAGGATCCGCTGGACTTCGTGCTGTGGAAGGCCGCCAAGCCGGGCGAGCCGAGCTGGGAATCCCCGTGGGGCGCCGGGCGTCCGGGCTGGCACATCGAATGCTCGGTGATGTCGACCTGCTGCCTCGGCGAGACTTTCGACATCCACGGCGGCGGCAGCGACCTGGAGTTCCCGCACCACGAGAACGAAATCGCCCAGAGCGAAGCGGCCACCGGCAAGACCTACGCCAACGCGTGGATGCATTGCGGCATGATTCGCATCAATGGCGAGAAGATGTCCAAGTCCTTGAACAACTTCTTCACCATCCGCGACGTGCTCGACAAGTACCACCCGGAAGTCGTGCGTTACCTGCTGGTGTCGAGCCATTACCGCAGCGCCATCAACTATTCGGAAGACAACCTCAAGGACGCCAAAGGCGCTCTGGAGCGTTTCTACCATGCGTTGAAAGGCCTGCCGAGCGTAGCCCCGGCCGGCGGCGAAGCCTTCGTCGAGCGTTTCACTCAGGTGATGAACGACGACTTCGGCACGCCGGAAGCTTGTGCGGTGCTGTTCGAGATGGTTCGCGAGATCAACCGTCTGCGCGAGAGCGATCTCAATGCCGCGGCCGGTCTGGCAGCCCGTATGAAAGAACTGGCCAGCGTGTTGGGCGTGTTGCAGCTTGAGGCTGATGACTTCCTGCAGGCCGGCGCCGAAGGGCGAGTGGACGCAGCCGAAGTCGAAGCGTTGATCGCTGCGCGTCTGGCGGCACGTGCCGGCAAGGACTGGGCCGAATCGGACCGCATCCGCGACCAGCTCACCGCCATGGGCGTGGTGCTGGAAGACGGCAAGGGCGGCACGACCTGGCGTCTGGCTGACTGATGGCTTGATCCGCTTCAAAACGAAACCCGCCTTGTGCGGGTTTTTGTTTTTTGGTGCTGTTCGCGAATTCGGCGCTGACAGGGCGGGCCCCATCGCTGGCAAGCCAGCTCCCACAGTGTCCGTATCGTATACAAAATCGTCGCAGCCCACAGAACCTGTGGGAGCTGGCTTTTTGATCGTTCCCACGCGGAGCGTGGGAATGCATCCAGGGACGCTCCGCGTCCCATTTAGAGCCGAACGCGGAGCGTCCGTTCAGGCATTCCCACGCGGAGCGTGGGAACGATCCCTTGTCACTCAGTCTGGCGCAGTCTTTTATAAAGGGTATTGCGGCTAACCCCCAGCCTGCGCGCCAGATAGGAAATATTGCCCCCGGCCGCCTGCAATTGCCGGTTCAAATCTTCGACGTCATTCAGATCCACGGCCAGCGGCTCGGGTGTCTCCACCGGCTCCATCTCCAGATCGACGAAAAAATCATCCGGCAAATGCTCTGGCCGCACCGGCTGTTCCTCGGCCATGGCCAGCGCCACCTGCATTACGCTGCTGACCTGACGTAAGTTTCCCGGCCACGGATGGCGCCCGAACAACTCCAGTACCTCGCGACTCAGGCCGGCCCACTGGCTCGGTTCGCGGTGCTGTTCCCACAAACGCTTGAACAGTGCCTCTTTATCACTGCGCTCTCTCAAGGGCGGCAGCTCTAGAGTCAGGCCGCCGATGCGGTAGTACAAGTCCTCACGGAAACGCCCCAACTGCACCTGCTCGCGCAATGAGCGGTTGGTCGCGGAAATGATGCGGATGTCCACCGGGAACAACTCACTGCTGCCCACCGGTTGCACGCAGCGCTCCTGCAGCACTCGCAGCAGGCGGGCCTGGGTCGGTAGCGGCATGTCGCCGATTTCGTCGAGGAACAGTGTGCCTTTATTCGCCTTGCGGATCAGGCCGATACTGCCTTTCTGGTTGGCACCGGTAAACGCGCCTTTCTCGTAACCGAACAGCTCTGATTCGACCAGTTCAGCGGGGATGGCCGCACAGTTCACCGCAATGAACGCCTGTTTGCTGCGGGAGCTGGCCTGATGCAAAGCCTTGACGAACACTTCCTTGCCAACGCCGGTTTCACCGTGGATCAACAGTGGAATGTCTTTTTCCAGCAAGCGCTCGGCCTGGCGCACAGCTTTTTCTACACGGCTGTCGCCGAAGTGCAGGGTGTTGAGGCTGATAACGGCCGGTGTGGGTACAGTCACAGCCGGTTCGGCGAATACTCGCGGTTGAATCGCAACCTGTTTCGGTCTTTTCAGCAAACACTGGAAGCGGTTGCGACCGGAAGCCTGCAGAGAGAAGGGCAGCCCTTCGGGTTGATTCAGCAGCTCCAGCAACGAGACCTTGAACAGGCTCTCGACACTGACCCGCGACAGGCGCACGCCCAGCAAATTGTCGGCGCGGCGGTTGGCCGAGAGTACTTGGCCGCTCTCATCGAAAATCAGCAATCCGGCCCACTGACTGTCGAGGTTGTTCAGGCCGGTGTTGAAGGTCAGTTGGAAATGCTGGCCGTGGAACAGGTTGAGGATCAGCCGGTTCTCCACGGTCTGGCTCATCATCTTGACCATGCCCAGGGTGTGGGACGGTGGCAGGTAGCTGTCGCTGGACACGTCGAGCACCGCGATGATCTTGCGCTCGGCATCGAAAATCGGCGCGGCGGAACCGGTCATGAAGCGGTTGGCCTTGAGAAAGTGTTCGTCGTGTTCGATGTGTACCGCCTGCTCGCAGACCAGCGCCGTGCCGATAGCGTTGGTGCCGCTGCAGCGCTCCATCCAGCTGGCGCCAGCGCTGAAGCCGCGGGTCAGGCCAGGTTCGATAAAACGCTGGGTGCCCCAGGTCGTCAGCACCTGGCCCTGATTGTCGGCGAGCATGATCAGGCAGTTGGAGTTGCTGAGAATGTTTTCGTAGTACGGCAGCACTTCCTGGTGGGTGGTTTGCACCAATGAATGCTGGCTCTCGAGCAATTGCTTGATGCTCTGCGCCGGAAGTTGATCGAAGGCCGGAGCGCTCTGGTGATCAAGGCCAAACGCACGGCACCGGGACCAGGAATCCTGGATGATGGCGTCGTGGGACAGCGGCGAGGCAGGTGCGGCCATGGCAGTTGATCTCTGAACAGGCTTTTATTGTTTTTATGGGTGTTGCATTGACATTCAAACACTACAAACCTGTAGGAGCACGGCTTGCCGGCGATGGCGATTTCGAGGGCGCCATCGCCGGCAAGCCGTGCTCCTACAGAGGGGAAAAGCATCCATAGAGTGTTGTTCACTATTGTTCACTGTCAATGGGTGAACTGTTCAATTGTTCATTTGTGATTGTTCATTTGTGTTCAGCAACGAACTTTGGGTTAACGCTTTTTCCCTGGTTTTTCAGGTAAATCAACAGGTTGAAATTTCTGGCACGAAAGTCGCTCTAGTGCTCCGGTCGCTTGACTCCAAAAAATAAAAAAGGCCGAGCCATGTCATTAACCCTGGAGCATGTCAGCCGCACCGTCGAGGGCCAGACCTGGATTGACGATGCGTGTCTGCGTTTCGAACCTGGATCCTTCAACGTTTTGCTTGGGCGCACGCTGTCCGGCAAAACCAGTCTCATGCGTCTGATGGCCGGGCTGGACAAGCCGGACACCGGCCGTATCCTGATGAATGGCGTCGATGTCACGCAACGGCCCGTGCGACTGCGCAATGTGTCGATGGTGTATCAGCAGTTCATCAATTACCCGACCATGACCGTCTTTGAGAACATCGCCTCGCCGCTGCGTCAGGCCGGTGTGTCCAACGAGCTGATCCAGAGCAAAGTGCTCGAAACCGCGAAGATGCTGCGCATCGAGAAGTTTCTGCAGCGCTATCCGCTCGAACTCTCCGGCGGTCAGCAACAACGCACAGCCATGGCTCGGGCGCTGGTCAAGGACGCCGAGCTGATCCTGTTCGATGAGCCGCTGGTCAACCTCGACTACAAACTGCGCGAAGAGCTACGCCAGGAAATGCGCGAGCTGTTCAAGGCGCGCCATACCATTGCGATTTACGCCACCACCGAACCCAACGAAGCCCTGGCTTTGGGCGGCACCACGACCATTCTTCATGAAGGCCGGGTGATCCAGAGCGGCAAGTCCTCCGAGGTCTATCACCAGCCGCAGACGGTGCTGGCGGCGGAATTGTTTTCCGAACCGCCGATCAACCTGATGCCGGGCCGCATCGCTGGCAACGAAGTGAGTTTCGCCAATTTCGTGCACTTTCCGTTGAACGTTGACCTGCGCCCGGTGGGCGAGGGCGAGTTTCGCTTCGGCGTTCGTCCCAGCCACATCTCGCTGGTGCCGAGCAACGACGATGACCTCGAACTGGCAGTGACCGTCGAAGTCGCCGAGATCAGCGGCTCGGAAACCTTCCTGCATGTGCGCAACGAACACTTCCTGCTGGTGCTGCACTTGCCCGGTGTTCACGAATACGACGTCGATGCGCCGATCCGCATCTACATTCCGACCCATAAACTGTTTGTGTTCGATGCGCAGGGGCGGCTGGTCCAGGCGCCGGGCCGGCGTGTCGCGAGGGTTGCCTGATGGCCGAAATCCGTTTGCAGAACCTCGCCCACAGCTACACCAAAACCCCGGCTGGGCCGGAAGACTATGCGATCCGGGAAATGGACCACATTTGGGAGCAGGGTGGTGCGTTCGCCTTGCTCGGCCCGTCGGGTTGCGGCAAATCGACGTTGCTCAACATCATTTCCGGGTTGCTCAGCCCGTCACAGGGGCATGTGCTGTTCGACGGCAAAGCGGTCAATGACCTCACCCCGGAAAAGCGCAACATCGCCCAGGTTTTCCAGTTCCCGGTGGTCTACGACACCATGACGGTATTCGACAACCTGGCGTTCCCGTTGCGCAACCAGGGCATGGCAGAGGCGAAAATTCACACCAAGGTGCAGGAAATTGCTGAAGTCCTCGACCTGCAGAACCTGCTGAGCAAAAAAGCCCGCAACCTCACCGCCGACGAGAAACAGAAGGTCTCCATGGGCCGTGGATTGGTACGCGACGACGTGTCGGCGATCCTCTTCGATGAACCTCTGACAGTGATCGACCCGCACCTGAAGTGGAAGCTGCGGCGCAAACTCAAGCAGATCCACGAGCAGTTCAACATCACCATGGTCTACGTTACCCACGATCAGCTGGAGGCATCGACCTTCGCCGACAAGATCGCGGTGATGTACGGCGGGCAGATCGTGCAGTTCGGCACACCCCGGGAGTTGTTCGAACGGCCGAGCCACACCTTTGTCGGCTATTTCATCGGCAGTCCAGGCATGAACCTGATCGATGTGCAGCCACAACCGGGCGGCGTCGGTTTCGCTTCGACGCATTTGCCGCTGTCCGAGGCCATGCAGCAACGCATTGCCGAGTCCGAGTGGAAAACCCTGAAAGTCGGCATTCGACCCGAATTCGTGCACGTCTGGGATGAGCCTTTTGATGAGGCGATGCGGGCACAGGTCGTACACGTCGAAGACCTCGGCACCTACAAGATCATGACCCTGAACCTCGACGGCGCACCGCTGAAAGTACGCCTGGCCGAAGATAAACCGGTGCCGGAAGGCATGGCCTACATCAGTTTTCCGGCGCAATGGTTGATGGTCTATGTCGACGAATTCCTGCTCGAAGCACAGGCCAACAATGAGGTGCAGCCATGAACAAGGTGCAGAACAACAAGGCCTGGTGGCTGGTGCTGCCGGTGTTCCTGCTGGTGGCGTTCAGTGCGGTGATCCCGATGATGACCGTGGTCAACTATTCGGTGCAGGATATCTTCGATCAATCCAGCCGCTACTTCGTCGGTGCCGACTGGTACAAGCAGGTGCTGCTCGATCCACGACTGCATGATTCGCTGTTGCGTCAGTTCATTTATTCGGCCTGCGTGCTGCTGATCGAAATCCCGCTGGGGATCGCGATTGCACTGACCATGCCGACCAAGGGCCGCTGGTCGTCGGTGGTGCTGATCATCCTGGCGATTCCGCTGCTGATCCCGTGGAACGTGGTCGGCACCATCTGGCAAATCTTTGGCCGGGCCGACATCGGCCTGCTGGGCTCCAGCCTCAACGCCATGGGTATCAGCTACAACTATGCAGCGAACACCATGGACGCCTGGGTCACGGTGCTGGTGATGGATGTCTGGCACTGGACTTCGTTGGTGGCGCTGTTGTGCTTTTCCGGTCTGCGGGCGATTCCGGATGTGTACTACCAGGCTGCGCGGATTGACCGGGCTTCGGCCTGGGCGGTGTTCCGGCACATCCAGTTGCCCAAGCTCAAAAGTGTGTTGCTGATCGCGGTGATGCTGCGCTTCATGGACAGTTTCATGATCTACACCGAGCCGTTCGTACTGACCGGCGGCGGGCCGGGCAATGCCACGACGTTTCTCAGCCAGACACTGACGCAGATGGCGATCGGGCAGTTCGACCTGGGGCCGGCGGCGGCGTTTTCGTTGGTGTATTTCCTGATCATCCTGTTGGTGTCCTGGCTGTTTTACACCGCCATGACTCACTCTGACGCCAACCGCTGAGGCCATCATGAGCAAGAGAAAGCTGATCCCACTGCTGATCTACATCCTGTTCCTGCTGGTGCCGATCTACTGGCTGCTGAACATGTCGTTCAAGAGCAACACCGAAATCCTCGGCGGGCTGACCCTTTTCCCACAGGACTTTACGCTGGCGAACTACAAGGTGATTTTCACTGACCCGAGTTGGTACACCGGCTACATCAACTCGCTGTATTACGTGAGCCTGAACACGATCATTTCCCTGACCGTGGCTTTGCCGGCGGCGTATGCGTTTTCGCGCTACCGCTTCCTCGGTGACAAGCACCTGTTCTTCTGGTTGCTGACCAACCGTATGGCGCCACCGGCGGTGTTCCTGTTGCCGTTCTTCCAGCTGTATTCGTCGATTGGCCTGTTCGACACGCACATCGCGGTGGCCCTGGCTCACTGTCTGTTCAACGTGCCGCTGGCGGTGTGGATTCTGGAAGGCTTCATGTCTGGCGTGCCGAAGGAAATCGACGAAACCGCCTACATTGACGGCTACAGTTTCCCCAAGTTCTTCGTGAAGATTTTCATCCCGTTGATCGGCTCCGGCATCGGCGTCACGGCGTTTTTCTGCTTCATGTTTTCCTGGGTCGAACTGCTGCTGGCGCGAACCCTCACCTCGGTGAACGCCAAGCCCATCGCGGCAGTCATGACGCGCACCGTTTCGGCGTCGGGTATCGACTGGGGGGTGCTGGCGGCGGCGGGGGTGCTGACTATCCTTCCGGGCATGCTGGTGATCTGGTTTGTTCGCAACCACGTGGCCAAGGGCTTTGCCCTGGGCCGGGTATGAGGAACTGATGATGGAATGGATGAGCTGGACCGTCCCGACGGCGGCGTTTTTCGGTGTTATCGGTTTGATCCTGGTGGGTATGACCACTTGGGAATTGCGTTCGCCAAGTGTCCTTCGGCGTGGTTTTTTACCGATTGCCACCACCCGTGGCGATCGTTTGTTTATCGGTCTTCTCGGCAGCGCCTACCTGCATTTGCTGGTAATCGGCGTCACCGACTGGAGCATCTGGGTAGCGTTCGCGTTGTCCCTGGTGTGGCTGTTGGCTGTGATGCGTTGGGGCTAGTCGAATCGCTCGGCAATGTTGCTCCGAAACTTAAACAGGAGGTCTCTATGTTCGACAAAAACAATAAGCTGCGACATAGCATTTCATTGGCAGCCATGCTGGCACTCAGCGGTTTGAGCGCTTCGGCCTGGGCCGATGCCTACGAAGATGCCGCAAAGAAATGGATCGGCAGTGAATTCAAGCCGTCCACCCTGACGGCCGATCAACAACTCGAAGAACTGAAGTGGTTCATCAAGGCCGCGGAGCCGTTTCGCGGGATGAGCATCAAAGTGGTATCGGAAACCATCGCCACTCACGAGTATGAGTCCAAGGTGCTGGCCAAGGCTTTCAGTGAGATCACCGGGATCAAGCTGACCCACGACTTGCTGCAGGAAGGCGACGTGGTGGAAAAGCTGCAGACCCAGATGCAGTCGGACAAGAACATCTATGACGGCTGGGTCAACGACTCGGACTTGATCGGTACGCACTTCCGCTACGGCAAGACTGAATCGATCACCGACCTGATGGCCAACGAAGGCAAGAACTTCACTTCGCCGACCCTGGATATCAAGGACTTCATCGGCATCTCCTTCACTACCGCACCGGACGGCAAAATCTACCAATTGCCTGACCAGCAATTCGCCAACCTGTACTGGTTCCGCGCCGACTGGTTCGAACGTGCGGACCTCAAAGCCAAGTTCAAGGAAAAGTACGGCTACGAATTGGGCGTGCCGGTGAACTGGTCAGCCTATGAAGACATCGCCAAGTTCTTCACTGAAGACGTCAAGGAAATCGACGGCAAACGCGTCTACGGGCACATGGACTACGGCAAGAAAGACCCGTCCCTGGGCTGGCGCTTCACCGATGCCTGGTTCTCCATGGCCGGTGGTGGCGACAAGGGTATTCCGAACGGATTGCCGGTGGACGAGTGGGGTATCCGCGTCGAGAATTGCCATCCGGTCGGTTCCAGCGTGACTCGTGGCGGCGACACCAACGGCCCGGCGGCGGTGTTCGCGACTACCAAATACGTGGACTGGATGAAGAAGTACGCGCCACCGGAAGCGGCGGGCATGA
>NZ_RCOE01000149.1:0-29141 GCF_004321495.1 Pseudomonas sp. Sample_10 | reverse complement strand
TAATAAAGACCCCACCCGAGAAGGTGACGGTCAACGGTTGGGTGTTCTACACCTCCACCGCGTTGATTCTGTTGTTGACCGCCATTCTGATCATCGCCCCGCAAGAGGCCGGTCGAATGCTCGGTACAGCGCAAGCCTGGCTGTCACGCAGCTTTGGCTGGTATTACATGGTGGTGATCGCCGCCTATCTGATTTTCGTGGTGGGCCTGGCTTTTTCGTCCTACGGCAAACTGAAACTGGGCAGCAAGGACGATACCCCGGATTTCAGCTACGGCGCCTGGGCGGGGATGCTGTTTTCTTCCGGTATCGGCATTTCGCTGTTGTACTTTGGCGCATCCGAGCCTCTGGACCACTACTTCAACCCGCCAGAAGGCGTAGCCGCCAGCAACCTTGCGGCGCGTCAGGCGGTTCAGCTGACGTTCCTGCACTGGGGCCTGCATGGCTGGGCGATCTATGCGCTGGTGGGGCTGGCCGTTGCCTATTTTGCGTACCGTCATAACCAGCCGCTGGCATTGCGTTCGGCGCTGTATCCGCTGGTGGGCGAGCGTTGGGTCAAGGGTGCCGCCGGTCATGCGGTGGACGGCTTTGGCATGTTCGTCACCCTGCTAGGGTTGGTGACGAACCTGGGGATTGGTTCGCTGCAGGTATCGTCGGGCCTGGAAAACCTGTTCGGCATGGAGCACAGCAATACCAATCTGCTGATCGTGATCATTGTGATGAGCACCGTGGCAACGATTGCTGCCGTGTCGGGCGTGGAAAACGGTATTCGTCGCCTGTCCAACCTCAACATCGTTCTGTTCAGCGGCTTGCTGATTTTCGTGCTGCTGTTCGGCCCGACCCTGCATCTGCTCAACGGCTTCGTGCAGAACGTCGGTGACTACCTCAATGGCGTGGTGCTCAAGACATTCGATCTGTATGTGTACGAAGGCGACAGTGCCAAGTCCGACCGTTGGTTGGGCCTGTGGACCTTGTTCTACTGGGCCTGGTGGATTTCCTGGGCGCCATTCGTAGGCATGTTCATCGCGCGTATTTCCCGTGGGCGTACCGTGCGTGAACTGGTGGCCGGCGTGTTGCTGATTCCGCTGGGCTTCACCCTGGCATGGCTGTCGATCTTCGGTAACTCGGCCCTGGACCTGGTGATGAACCATGGGGCGGTAGAGCTTGGGAAAACGGCGCTGGAACAGCCGTCCATGGCGATCTACCAGTTGCTGGAGCACTACCCGGCGTCGAAGGTTGTGATCGGCGTGTCGATTTTCGTCGGTTTCGTGCTGTTCCTGACCCCGGCGGATTCCGGCGCGGTGATGATGGCGAATCTTTCCTGCAAGGGCGGTAACGTCGACGAAGATGCGCCGCACTGGTTGCGGATCTTCTGGTCGGTAGTGATCACTCTGGTGACCATCGGCCTGTTGTTCGCCGGTAACTTCGAAGCCATGCAAACCATGGTGGTGCTGGCCGGTCTGCCGTTCTCGGTGGTGCTGGTGTGCTTCATGTTCGGCCTGCACAAGGCCATGCGCCAGGACGTGCAGATCGAACAGGAGCAAGCGGAGTTGGCCGCGCGCGGTCGCCGTGGCTTCAGCGAGCGCCTGACCCAACTGGACCTGCAGCCGAGCCAGTCGGTGGTCCAGCGTTTCATGGACAAGCATGTGACGCCGGCCTTGCAGGACGCGACCACGCAAATGCGTGCGCAAGGCCTGCAAGTGCAGACGCTGCTGGGCAAGTCCAAGCGTTGCATGGGTGTGCGGGTCGAGATGGAAGAGGGCAATCCGTTTGTCTACGAAGTCAGCCTGGACGGCTATCTGGCAACGCCGACTGAATCGGCCCAGTCTGATGAGGCGCGTCAGCGTTATTACCGCGCAGAGGTGTACCTGCACAACGGCAGCCAGGACTACGATCTGATGGGCTTCACCCAGGAGCAAATCACACGGGACGTACTCGATCAGTTCGAAAGCCATCGGCAGCTGCTTGGCCGGGTCTATAGCTAAGGTGTGAGGCGCTGCGGTGCAATCAATGCACCGCAGACCTGTGTGGCGAGGGAGCTAGCTCCCGCTCGGCTGCGGAGCAGTCGTAAATCCGGTTCACGGGGTCTGTCTGAACTAGCGCAGTCTCTGGTTATGGGGCCGCTTCGCAGTCCAGCGGGAGCAAGCTCCCTCGCCACAGTTGTCAGTATTCCAGGTCATGATCGTTCCCATGCAGAGCGTGGGAACGATCCAAAATAGCTAAGGTGTGAGGCGCTGCGGTGCAATCAATGCACCGCAGACCTGTGTGGCGAGGGAGCTAGCTCCCGCTCGGCTGCGGAGCAGTCGTAAATCCGGTTCACGGGGTCTGTCTGAACTAGCGCAGTCTCTGGTTATGGGGCCGCTTCGCAGTCCAGCGGGAGCAAGTTCCCTCGCCACAATTGTCAGTATTGCAGGTCATTTATCTGTACTAACAAAAACGCCGCGATCTCTCGCGGCGTTTTTGTGTCAGTTGCCTTACCCCAGGTTCTTGCCGAGCAGTGCGTGGTACAGCTCGCTGTCGCCAAGGATGCCGACCACTTTGTTGTTGTCGTGCAAGACCAGCTTGTTGCCCGTTTGATAGCGGATCTGCAGCGCATCACGCATGCCGATATTCGAATCCACCAGCGTCGGTCGGCGACCCAGGCCTTCGACTGCCTGCCCCGGGATCCAGTTCTGCAAGTCCAGCGCCGAGCCGTTCTGGCGAGCCCCCTTGATGGTGTTGCCTTCAGCCAGGTCCAGCCACGAATCGCCGCCCGGATCGAGGCACACCGAACCGTTGATGCGTTTGCAGTTGTCCAGGGTGCGCATCAGGCTGCGGCCACAGAGCACGTTCAGTGGATTGGTGTGGGCCACGAAGGTGCGCACATAGTCGTCCGCCGGGTTGAGGACGATTTCTTCCGGTTTGCTGTACTGGATGATCCGGCCGTCTTTCATGATCGCAATACGGCTACCGAGCTTCAGGGCTTCGTCGAGGTCGTGGCTCACGAACACGATGGTTTTGCTCAGCTTGCGTTGCAGCTCCAGCAGTTCGTCTTGCAGGCCCTGACGGATCAGCGGGTCGAGTGCCGAGAACGGTTCGTCCATCAGCAGGATATCGGCGTCCATCGCCAGCGCACGGGCCAGGCCCACGCGCTGCTGCATACCGCCCGACAGCTCATCGGGTTTCTTGTTGCGCCACTGGGTCAGGCCTACCAGTTCGAGTTTTTCATCGACCAGTTTCTTGCGTTCCTTCTCCGGACGACCCTGCATTTCCAGGCCGAAACTGATGTTCTCGCGCACCGTCAGCCAAGGCATCAGGGCGAACTTCTGGAACACCATCGCGATGCGCTTGGTGCGCATCATTTTCAGTTCGGCGGCGGAGCAGGAGGCAATGTTGATCTGCTTGCCTTCGTGCTCGACGAACAACTTTCCGCGGCTGACGGTGTTGAGGCCGTTGATGCAACGCAGCAGGCTGGACTTGCCTGAGCCGGACAAGCCCATCAGGACGCAGATTTCACCTTTTTCGATATCCAGGCTGGCCTTTTCGACGCCGACGATCTGCCCGGTCTTTTTCAGGATCTCGCTGCGGGTCAGGCCCTGGTCGAGAAGTTTCAGTGCTTCGCGCGGATCTTTGGTGAAGATCACGTCGACGTCTTCGAAGCGAATAATGCTCATGCGTCACCCCCTACTTTGGCGTCGGGTTGTTTGCAGATACGGTCGAGCATGATCGCCAGCAGTACGATCGCCAGGCCTGCTTCGAAGCCCAGGGCGATATCAGCAGTGTTCAGTGCGTTGACCACCGGTTTGCCGAGTCCGTCGGCGCCCACCAGTGCCGCGATCACTACCATCGAAAGCGACAGCATGATGCACTGGGTGATGCCGGCTGCGATGCTCGGCATGGCGTGGGGCAGTTCGATCCTTGTGAGCAGTTGGCGACGCGAGCAGCCAAAGGCCTTGCCGGCGTCCATCAGTTCTTGCGGCACATCGCGGATACCCAGGTAAGTGAGGCGGATGGGCGCGGCAATCGCGAACACCACCGTCGAGATCAGGCCCGGGACCACACCCAGACCGAAGAGGGTCAAGGTAGGAATGAGGTACACGAAGGTCGGTACGGTCTGCATCAGATCGAGTACAGGACGCATCATGGTGTAGAACATCGGTTTATGCGCGGCGACGATGCCCAACGGCACGCCGATCAACACGCAGACCAGGGTGGCGAACAGCACCTGGGCGAGGGTTTCCATGGTTTCCTGCCAGTATCCCAGGTTGAGGATCAGCAGGAAGGAAGCAATGACGAAGGCGGTCAGCCCCCATTTGCGCTGGATGAAGTGTGCCAGTAGTGCGATCAGGCCGATCAAGACCAGCGGGTTGAACCAGGTCAGCGCAAACGTCACGCCGTGGATCATCGTTTCCAGTGACACGGCAATTGCGTCGAAGGTGTTGGCGCCGTGTTGCGTCAACCATTCAACGAAGCCTGCAATGTACTGGCCTAAAGGTATTTTCTGATCAATCAGCATGGTAGTGAACGTCCGCATGCAAGGAAATAAACAGCCCGGGCGAGCTAGCCCGCCCGGCGTAAGCGATTACTGATTCAGCTTGGCTTTCACGGCGTCCAGGCCAGGTTTACCGTCAATGGTGGTCACGCCAGCGAGCCAGGTATCGAGCACCTGTGGATTCTTTTTCAGCCAGGCCTTGGCGGCCGCGTCAGGCTTCATTTTGTCGTCCAGGATGTTGCCCATCAGTTCACTTTCCATGTCGACGGTGAACTCGAGGTTTTTCAGCAGCTGACCGACGTTGCTGCATTCTTCGGCGTAGCCTTTGCGGGTGTTGGTCGCCACGGTAGCGGCGCCAAAGTCGGGGCCGAAGAAGTCGTCGCCGCCGGTCAGGTATTGAATCTTGAAACGCTTGTTCATCGGGTGCGGTGCCCAGCCCAGAAACACCACGGCGGTGTCGCGTTTCTGTGCGCGGTCGACTTGCGACAGCATGCCCGCCTCGCTGGACTCGACGACCTTGAAACCGGCGTCTTTCAGGCCGAAGGCGTTCTTGTCGATCATACTCTGGATCAGCCGGTTACCGTCGTTGCCCGGCTCGATGCCGTAGATCTTGCCGTCGAGTTCTTTCTTGAATTTGGCGATGTCGGCGAAATCATGAAGCCCTTTGTCGTACAGGGCCTGGGGAACGGCGAGGGTGTATTTGGCACCCTTGAGGTTGGTGCGTACGGTTTCTACGGTGCCGGCCTCGCGGTAGGCCTTGATGTCGTTTTCCATGGTCGGCATCCAGTTGCCCAGGAACACGTCCATGTTCTTGCCGTCGGCCAGAGACTTGTAGGTCACGGGCACGGAAATCATGGTGGTCTTGGTCTTGTAGCCGAGGGCGTTGAGCACGACGCTGGTGGTCGCGGTCGTTGCTGTGATGTCGGTCCAGCCGACATCCGAGAAGTTTACGGTGCTGCATTGGGCCGGTTCGGCGGCTTGCGCCAGAACCGGCAGACTAAGCATGACGGCCAACAACAACGACGAAGAACCTTTCATGGATGGACTCCTTGGTGTTTTTTTTGGCAGTGTTCCGATTGGACCACCGCACTTATAGGTTGCGGTTGGATGGCGTTTTGGAGACAGCTCTACCACGGCGCCTTGCAATCGAGTCGATACGATCATGTACCAGTGAAAATCTGACGCCTACAGGGTGCGTCGTAACCAGTACAGGGATGGTCGCATCCAGTGTCAGTGACGTCGTTTACAGCTTTTTTCGGGCTCTTTTGTCCGTCTGAGTCGCAAAAAAACGGCGAATTCGCGACGTAAAAGACACGCGGCGTTCGTGGACATGAGTGCGTCGGTGTGAGACGTCGAACGACACGTCAAAAGCCTGATGATGCGGCCATCCTGACGGATTGCAGCTTGAGCGTAGCAGCTCCGTCACCGGGCGCTTTTGCGCCTGGAGTTGGCACATCCAGGAGTCCGGCAGTAATGGCTATCAGTGTTTTCGACCTGTTCAAAATCGGCATCGGCCCTTCCAGTTCGCACACCGTGGGGCCGATGCGCGCGGCGGCGCTGTTCGTCCAGGGTTTGCGCGAGCGGGGACTGCTTGAGCAAGTGCGGCGCGTTGAAGTTCAGCTCTATGGTTCTTTGTCCGCCACTGGCATTGGTCACGGCAGCGACAACGCAGTGATCATGGGTTTGATGGGCGAGTGGCCGGACGCGATCGATCCGTCGCAAATCGGCATCCGCATCGCCACCTTGCGCGAGACCGACACGCTGTTGCTCGACGGACGCCTGTCGGTGCCGTTCATCTGGGCTCGGGACATGCGCCTGATTGACGAAAACCTGCCGTTTCATCCCAACGCCATGACCCTGGTTGTCGAAGGCGATGAAGGCGAGTTGCATCGTGACACCTACTATTCGGTCGGCGGCGGTTTTGTCGTCGACGAGGCACAGGCCTCCAGCGGAGTCGTCGACCTTGATCGCACGGTGTTGCCGTACGACTTTTCCAGCGCCGCCGAGCTGTTGGAACTGTGCAAGAAGCACAACCTGCGCGTGGCGCAATTGATGCTGGCCAACGAAAAGGTCTGGCGCAGCGAAGAGGAGATCCGCAGCGGCCTGATGACGCTGTGGCGCGCCATGCAGGATTGCGTCGAACACGGCCTCAAGCACGAGGGCATTCTGCCCGGTGGCCTGAACGTGCGGCGGCGCGCGGCCAAGTTGCATCGCAGCTTGCAGGAACTGAACAAGCCCAACGTGATCGGCTCCACTCTCAGCGCCATGGAGTGGGTCAACCTGTTCGCCCTCGCGGTCAACGAAGAAAACGCCGCCGGCGGGCGCATGGTCACGGCGCCGACCAATGGCGCGGCGGGAATCATTCCGGCGGTGCTGCACTACTTCATGAAATTCAGCGAAGACGTGACCGACGCCAATGTCGTCGATTACTTCCTCGGCGCGGCAGCGGTCGGGATCCTGTGCAAGAAAAACGCTTCGATCTCCGGTGCCGAGGTGGGTTGCCAGGGTGAAGTGGGTTCGGCCTGCGCCATGGCGGCGGCAGGGCTGGCGGAAATCCTTGGCGCAACACCGGAGCAACTGTGCAACGCGGCGGAAATCGGTCTGGAGCACAATCTTGGGTTGACCTGCGATCCGGTGGGCGGCCTGGTGCAGGTGCCGTGCATCGAGCGCAATGCGATTGCCGCGGTCAAGGCAATCAACGCCGCGCAGATGGCTCTGCGCGGTGATGGTCAGCATTTCATTTCGCTGGACCGGGTGATTCGCACCATGCGTGATACCGGTGCCGATATGCATGACAAATACAAGGAGACCTCGCGGGGTGGGTTGGCGGTGAGCGCCGTGGAGTGCTGAAACCGAGGTGACCCCAATCGCTGGCAAGCCAGCTCCCACAGGTTCTCTGGTGTAGCTGACATCTTGGTCACACCATCATTGCCTGTGAGAGCTGGCAAGCCAGCTCTCACAGATTCTCTGGTGTAGCTGACATCTTGGTAACAGCATCATTGCCTGTGGGAACTGGCTTGCCAGCTCCCACAGATTCTCTGGTGTAGCTGACATCTTGGTCACACCATAAATTCCTGTGGGCGCTGGCTTGCCAGCGATAGCGCCAGACCAGTCAAAACTGCGCGCTAAATGAACACTCGATTTAAAAGGCGCCACCTTTTGGCGCGTCGCTAACAGGTAAATCGTGACTGCCCGGTCAGGTATGAAAAACGAAGCTGACCACTCGTCACCTGCGCCTGTGGTGACACTCTTTGCAAAAGCTCCCAGCCCTGTTCCCACAAGTGCTACCGATTTGCTCACACGCAACGGGGCAGAGCACTTGTCTCGCCTGATGGCACTCTTAACCCCTACTCGCCGCGCGTCATATATAGACACATTCCGACGTCGTTTTTAGGAGTTATTGAACGTGCATTCAATTTTAGGCATGGCAATTGCTCTGTCATTACAAAGCCCGTCTCCAGCGTGAGAACGATGGCAATAACAAGAGCCTCCGCCTGAGGCCATCACCCGCTTTGTGTGAGGAGATACTGCGATGACGTCGTTCAACTCCGGGGCCCAACCCCAGAACCGTGCGCCTCAATCCATCGGCTTTCTGCTGCTGGACAATTTCACGCTGATTTCCCTGGCGTCCGCTGTAGAACCATTGCGAATGGCCAACCAGTTGTCGGGCCGGGAGTTGTATCGCTGGACCACACTCACTGTGGATGGCGGCCAGGTCTGGGCCAGTGACGGTTTGCAAATCACCCCTGACGCCTCCATGCACAAAGCACCGCCACTCGACACCGTGATTGTCTGCGGCGGTATCGGCATTCAACGCACTGTTACCCGCGAACACGTGTCATGGCTGCAAAGCCAGGCGCGTCAGTCCCGTCGCCTCGGCGCGGTATGCACTGGCAGCTGGGCCTTGGCTTGCGCCGGTTTGCTGGATGGTTTCGATTGCAGCGTGCACTGGGAATGCCTGGCGGCGATGCAGGAAGCTTTTCCGCGGGTAGCCATGAGTACTCGCCTGTTCACCCTCGACCGCAACCGTTTCACCAGCTCCGGTGGCACCGCGCCGCTGGACATGATGCTGCACCTGATCAGCCGCGATCACGGCCGTGAGTTGTCTGCCGCGATCTCGGAAATGTTTGTCTACGAACGTATCCGCAACGAACAGGATCACCAGCGTGTGCCGCTCAAGCACATGCTCGGCACCAATCAGCCGAAGTTGCAGGAAATCGTTGCGCTCATGGAAGCCAACCTCGAAGAGCCGATCGACCTTGACGAACTGGCAGTGTATGTCGCCGTCTCGCGTCGTCAGCTGGAAAGGCTGTTCCAGAAATACCTGCACTGCTCACCGTCGCGTTACTACCTGAAGCTGCGTCTGATCCGTGCGCGGCAGCTGCTCAAGCAAACGCCGATGTCGATCATCGAGGTGGCGTCGGTGTGTGGCTTCGTTTCCACGCCGCACTTCTCCAAGTGCTACCGCGAATACTTCGGCATACCGCCGCGTGACGAGCGTGTGGGTTCCAACACGACACAGCAAGTGGCGATGATGCCGCTGCCACAAGCGCTGGTACTGTCGCCGCTGTCCGGGCCGTTGTCAGCGCTGAGCCAGGCGCGCAATGAGTCGACGTTTGCCAGCGTAAGGCTCTAAAAATCTCAGGCTACTGTGGCGAGGGAGCTCGCTCCCGCTGGGCTGCGCAGCAGCCCCAAAACCGGCAAATGCGGTCGTTCTGACAATCCGCATTCGCTGTTTTTGCAACCGCTTCGCGGTCGAGCGGGAGCGAGCTCCCTCGCCACAAGGAGAAGCCGCTCAGTGCTGAAAATCAGGCCCTATGGCTCTGCTGATACTGCGCCAACGCCGGCAGCAATTGTTTGTCGATAGCCTGGCGCACGGCCGGCAGGATGGTCGCGCTGCTGGTGTACATCTGCTTGACCATGGTACGCAGCACGATTGCCCGTTCATCGTTCAAGCCCCGCACCGCACACTCGCAAGCCTGCTCGGCGGTGGAACCGATCGGTACTTGAAAACCCAGCGACTTGAGCTGGCCCAACAGGTCTTCCTGGTCAATCAAATCGGCGTGCATCATGACGCAAATCCTTCTTCTGGGAACGGTGTCGTGGTTCGATTCTGGTGGGGGTGACTGGTGTGGGCAAGGGCGATTTGTCGCAATGGCCGCAATGGCTATGAACAGGTCGTTTTCGACTAACTTGCCAGCGAGCTGAGTGGGCACACTGGACTCAGCTCGCTTCACGAAGGTTTGGTCACCCTCGCATGGCAGCTCCTCAACAGTACCCTCTGCCTCGATCCTGTCACGGCTTGATCGGGGCTTTTTTTATCCGGGTTTTTTGTGTGTCTGTGCAGGTGCCATCGCGGGCAAGCCTTGCTCCTGCAGGGTCTTGTGTTGTTCACATTATTATCGAACGACGCAAATCCTGTAGGAGCGAGGCTTGCCCGCGATGAACGATGACGCGGTCTAGCGCTGTAGCACCAAAATGCGCGACAACAACTCATCCCGGTCGACATAGCAGCCCTGGAAATGCCGCGCCCCGGTGGCGGGGTCGAAGGCATTGCGCGCATGCAGGGTGCGGCGGTTGTCGAAGCACCACAGCTCGCCGGGATTGAGCCGCTGCATCAAGCGGAATCGAGGCTCGCGGGTCATCGCAATGAAGCGCCGGTAAGCGCGATAGAGCCTGGGCATCTGCTCCACCGACGCATCGAACGGACCGCGCAGAAAATTCGCCATGCGGATTTCAGAGACCTGTCCCAGTGCATTCAGGGCGATGATCGGTGCCAGGCAACGGTAATCGCTGTGACGGTCCTTGTTGCGAAACTCCACGGGGATTTCGCAAAGGCTTTTGAATGACTCCGGATCTTCCAGGCGCAACGCATCGGCAATGGCAAAACCGTCGACGAAAATACTCTCGCCGCCTTCAGCATCGTTGATCAGGCAATGCAGGAATTGCAGCCCCGGTTGTAGCTCCCGCGTCGGCAAATCACTGTGCAGCGGCAGGTTGAAGGCGGTGTAGGCGTTGCTGTCGGCGTCGGCCCTGGATTGCACATTGAACAGCACGCCGAAATTGCTTTCGCGGATGAACGAAATGCGCTGGGCGATCAGCTTCAAGGAACCGGGTTCGGTGGGTACGCCACGGACCTGGGTCAAGCCGATATCGCGCACCGCCAGCAGCCATTGCAGCAAGGCGTCGTTGTCGGTCATCAGCGCCTGATATTCGAACACCGGCAACGACAAGTCGCTGTGCCAAAGCCTGGCTTTGGGCTTGTTGGCCAAGCGTTCGGCGCGGGACTCGTCGTCATAGGCATGTGCCCTCAGCCAGCCTGGATCGAAGCGGCTGAAGTGGCCGTCCTGCCACTCGATGCACAGGCAACCTTGAGCGTCGACAGTGGTTTGTGCCGGCATCAGGTTTTCCGGCACGTCGACAATTTCCAGCACCTGCTCACGTGTCACGCTATAGACGCATTGCGAGCAGGGGCAGTTGTCACGCAGCCATGGGTGGTGGAAGGGGCTGATGCGATTGTCGGCCCACTTCACCAGAACCCGATCCGCCAAAGCCTGCACGCCTGTCAGCGCGCTGATCAACGGATAAGTACGGAAGTCGGCAAAAGCGGCGGCGGTGTTCAATGGCGATCTCCTGGTTATTTTTTGGGTGGTAACCCGATCACTCGGCCGATGTATTCAGGGGTTGGCAGGTCGGTTTGCTCGGCGACGATGGCTTGCAGCTTGTCCAGGGTCTGTTCGCTGAAGGGCGTGGAACGAGGTCCGGCAAGGTCGACATGCAGAAGCATTTGCTCGTTGCCCGCCAGCTCTGTGTCATCACCGACCCGATGCAGGCTGTGGTAGAGGTGCAGGCGTTTGCTGTCGTGGGCGATGATCTGGGTATGCACTTCGACATCGGCATCGAGCTTCACCTCGTGCAGGTAATTGAGGTGCAGTTCCAGGGTGAACAACGAGTTGCCGCTGGCTTCTCGATGGTTGCTGTCCATGCCGAGGCGATCCATCAGGGCATCGGTGGCGTAGCTGAAAATCAACAGGTAAAAGGCATCGCGCAGATGGCCGTTGTAGTCGACCCAGTCGGGGATGATTCTGGTCTGGTAGGTGGTGAGGGTGGGCATGTTTATCTCCAGGCACGATCGTTCCCACGCTCTGCGTGGGAACGCCTCCTGTGACGCTCTGCGTCACGTCGTTGGGACGCGGAGCGTCCCGGGCTGCATTCCCACGCAGAGCGTGGGAACGATCAACACATCACTCGCTGAAACTCATCCCGTGCTTCTCTTTGGTGGTCTTCACCGCCTCAAGCACCGCCAGCAGACAATCATCACGATAGCGCTCCAGCGCCGAAATGCTGTGCTTGCCCAACTGATCGCTGGTGCCATCGACCACATCGTCGATCAGCTTGTCAGTCAGTTCGGGGGCCGGCAGATAGGTCCATGGCAACTGCAACGCCGGGCCGAACTGCGACATGAAGTGGCGCATACCGGCATCGCCGCCGGCGAGCGTGTAGGTCAGGAACGTGCCCATGAATGACCAGCGCAGACCCGCGCCAAAACGGATCGCGTCGTCAATCTCGCCGGTGGTTGCCACGCCGTCGTTGACCAGGTGCAGCGCCTCACGCCACAGCGCTTCAAGCAGACGGTCGGCTATGAACCCTGGCACTTCCTTGCGCACGTGCAGCGGGCGCATGCCGAGTGATTCGTAGACCTTCATCGCCGCTTGCACGGCTTCGGGTGCCGTGTTTTTGCCGCCGACGACTTCCACCAATGGCAACAGGTAAACCGGGTTGAACGGGTGACCCACTACGCAGCGTTCCGGGTGGGTCGAGCTCTCGTAAAACTCGCTGGGTAGCAAGCCCGAGGTGCTGGAGCCAATTAGGGCATTGGGCTTGGCGGCGGCGCTGATCTTGCTGTGCAGGTCCAGTTTCAGTTCAAGGCGTTCCGGGGCACTTTCCTGGATGAAGTCGGCGTCGCGAACGCATTCTTCGATGGTCGAGACAAAACGCAGGCGATCCTGCGAGGCACCGGGTGCCAGACCCTGTTTTTCCAGTGCACCCCAGGCATTGGCGACACGCTTGCGCAATGCGGCTTCGGCACCGGGCGCCGGATCCCAGGCCACCACGTCGAGGCCGTGGGCGAGGGCGCGGGATACCCAACCGCTGCCGATGACGCCGCTGCCCAGCGCGGCGAAGGTTTTGATTTCGGTGATAAAGCTCATGGTGATTTCCTGAAAGATTCGATGAACCCCGTAGGAGCAAAGCTTGCTCGCGATAGCGGCATTAAAGTCGCAGACAATGCGTTGGATGTACCGACATCATCGCGAGCAAGCTTTGCTCCTACAGGTTTTATGCAGATGGTTAACCGCGCTGGGTCAGGCCCATTTTCTTGCGGCCTTCAGCCGGGGTCAGTACGCGGGCGCCGAGGCGGCTGAGGATTTCGCTGGCGCGTTCGACCAATTGGCCGTTGGTCGCCAGTACGCCCTTGTCCAGCCACAGGTTGTCTTCCAGGCCGACACGCACGTTGCCGCCCAGCAACACCGCTTGCGCCGCCATCGGCATTTGCATGCGGCCGATGCCGAAGCCAGCCCAGACGGCGTCTGCAGGCAGGTTGTCGACCATGGCTTTCATGGTGGTGGTATCTGCCGGCGCGCCCCAGGGAATGCCCAGGCACAGCTGGAACAGCGGGTTGTCGAGCAAGCCTTCCTTGATCATCTGTTTGGCGAACCACAGGTGACCGGTGTCGAAGATTTCCAGCTCAGGCTTAACGCCCAGCTCTTGAATGCGTTTGGCGCCAGCGCGCAGCTGGGCCGGGGTGGACACGTAAATGGTGTCGCCATCACCGAAGTTCAGGGTGCCGCAATCGAGGGTGCAGATTTCCGGCAGCAGTTCTTCGACGTGGGCCAGGCGGGTCAGCGGTCCGACCAGGTCGGTGTTCGGGCCGAACTCCATCGGGTTCTCGCCGGCGCCGATTTCCAGGTCGCCGCCCATGCCGGCGGTGAGGTTGACGATGATATCGACGTCGGCTTCGCGGATGCGCTCCATGACTTCGCGGTACAGCGCCACATCACGGCTGAATTTGCCGGTTTGCGGGTCGCGAACGTGGCAGTGAACCACGGTGGCGCCGGCCTTGGCCGCTTCCACGGCGGCAGCGGCAATCTGTTTCGGGGTGACCGGCACGTGTGGGCTCTTGGCGGTCGTGTCGCCAGCACCGGTGAGTGCGCAGGTGATGATGACGTCGTGGTTCATGAGGCGGGTTCCTTCAGGCGTGGTGGTTCCGCTCGCAGCCCTGTCGGGCTGCGAATCGGTGGTTCGGTTCAGAAAAAGGAGCGGGTTACTTACTGGTCAGCTGCAGGTTTTCAGCTGCTGGTTTGCCGTCGAAAGTGGTCACACCTTCAAGCCAGCGTTTCTTGTCCTGCGGGTGATCCTTGAGCCATTGCTTGGCCGATTCGAAAGCGTCCTTGTGGTCCAGCAGCGGTTGCATCATCCGGCTCTCGTCTTCGGCGGAGAAGGTCAGGTTGCTCAGCAGGCGGCCGATGTTCGGGCACTGCTCGGCGTATTTCGGCGCGGTGACGGTCCATACCGTGGCCTTGCCTTCGTCCGGCCCAAGGGCGTTTTCGCTGCCGGAGAGGTAGGTCATGTCCACGTTGACGTTCATCGGGTGCGGCGCCCAGCCGAAGAACACCACGGCTTCCTTGCGACGCACGGCGCGATCGACGGCGGCAAGCATCCCGGCCTCGCTGGACTCGACCAACTGGAACTTGCCAAGGCCGAACTGGTTCTTGCTGATCATCGCCTTGATCTGGGTATTGGCCCCCGAACCAGGCTCGATGCCGTAAATCTTGCCGCCCAGTTCTTTTTCGAATTTGGCGATGTCGGCGAAAGTTTTCAGGCCCTTGTCGGCGAGGTAGGTCGGAACGGCGAGGGTGGCGCGGGCATCTTTCAGGCTTGGCGCTTCGAGCACCTTGACCTGGTTGGCCTCGACGAACGGCGTAATGGTCTGGGTCATCAGCGGGTTCCAGTAACCCAGGAACAGGTCCAGACGCTGATCGCGGATCCCGGCGAAGATGATTTGCTGGGAGGCGCTGGTTTGTTTGGTGTTGTAGCCGAGGCCGTCGAGCAATACCTGGGTCAACGCGCTGGTGGCGATGACGTCGGTCCAGTTCACCACGCCCATGCGCACGTTCTGGCAAGAGGCGGGTTCGGCGGCCATGACGCTGGCGCTCAGCAAAGCGGTACCACTGAGTGCAAGAACACAGCTGCTGATCAGTCGTTTCATTCTCAGGTTCCTCGGCAGTTTCATTATTGTGGATCCGGTCATCTTTGCGTGCCGGTGATGCCAAGTTACGCAGCAACGCACCGATGAAAGCGCACTGCGGCGACCAGCTCTTGCACTGCAGCGACCTGACCTCTTGAATGCCGCTGGCAAGTGGCGTATCAACGTCCTCACGCTACCCGCCCTCTCGCTACTAGCCATCGAGTGCGCTCCATGTCCCAGGATTTCTATTTCTTGTTGATGCCGGGTTTCTCGGCCATTGGATTTATCTCTGCCATCGAGCCGTTGCGGGTCGCCAATCGTTTTCGTGGCGAGTTGTATCGCTGGCATGTGCTGAGCGCCGATGGCGGGGCGGTGTTGGCCAGCAACGGCATGTCGGTCAACGCCGATGCGGCGCTGGAGCCACTGAAAAAAGGCGCGACCTTGTTGGTGGTCGCCGGCTTCGAACCGTTGAAGTTCGCCACTCCGGTGCTGGAGCACTGGCTGCGCCGCCTGGACAACGAGGGCGTGACCCTCGGCGCCATCGACACCGGCAGCTTCATCCTCGCCGAAGCGGGTCTGCTCGAGGGGCATCGCCTGACCCTGCACTGGGAAGCCATCGACGCCTTTAAGGAATCCTATCCACAGCTGAGCGTTACCCAGGAGCTGTTCGAGATTGATCGTCGGCGCATCACTTCCGCTGGCGGCACCGCTTCCATCGATTTAATGCTCGATTTGATCGCCCAGGCCCATAGCCCGGAACTGGCGATCCAGGTCAGCGAGCAGTTCGTGCTCGGCCGCATCCGCCCGCGCAAAGACCACCAACGCATGGAAGTCGCGACGCGCTATGGCATCAGCAACAAGAAGCTGGTGCACGTGATCGGCGAGATGGAACAGCACAGCGAACCGCCGCTGAGCACGCTGGAATTGGCGGAATCGATCAAGGTGACGCGGCGACAGTTGGAGCGACTGTTTCGGTTGCACCTGAACGATACGCCGAGCAATTTCTATCTGCGGTTACGGTTGGAAAAAGCGCGGCAATTGCTGCGCCAGACGGACATGAGCGTTCTGGAAGTGAGCATTGCCTGTGGGTTTGAGTCGCCATCGTATTTCACCCGCAGCTATCGGGCGAAATATGAGCGATGTCCGCGGGAAGACAGGCGTACCGCTAAAGCATGATTCTGAAAACAACGAAAAACCTGTGGGAGCCAGCCTGCTGGCGATAGCGGTCTGGCAGACACATAAATATCGACGGATGCACCGCCATCGCCAGCGGGCTGGCTCCCACAGTTAATTTGTTCTGTCAGGAATACCGGTTATTTCTTCATCAGCGCCGAACACGCCGCCTTGTAAGCCTCATGCTGATACTTGTTCAGCGTCTCTGGCAGCTGGACACTGAATTTCTTGCACTGCGCCGTGATGGTCTGCGGAGACAGCAGCGTCACCTCGCAATTCTCCAATAACTGGAAAACCCCTTCGATCTTGAACGTGGTCGGCCCACCGGCGAATTCGCCTTTCTTGCCGCGCTTCTTGATCGCGATGCGGTCGATGGAGTTCTCCCGGACAAACGACGCCACCTGCGCGGCGAACAACTTGACGTTGGCCGCCTCGTCATCATCGTCCAGGGCAATTTTCTTGGTATTGAGGGCGACGTGACCCAGGTTCGTACCGTCGAGAGACGCCACGGCAATGATCGCTTCGCTGCCCTTGATTTCGATGCCACAGACTTTCATGTTGAATCCCTTGACTGGCTGATGGCGTGAAGCTTACAGCTCAAGTTGACTGGCGGTGATCCCAAAAGCCGCCGCGATTTTTTCGCGTGTGGCCTTGCGAGGCTTGGCAACGGTTTCCTGCTGAGCGAAAGCCGGTTGGGAAATGCCCATGCGTTTGGCCACTTCATCCTGAGTAAGGTTCAAGTGTTCGCGCCAGGCGCGGATGGGAGTGGCGCCATCGACGATACGACTGACAACATCATGAGGGATCAAGTCGGGTTCGATCTTCTGCGCCACATATTGCGCATAAGGAATGACCACGAAGGCTGGATTGCCTTCGGCGTCATTGATGATTTGGATGTCAGTAGGTGCGTTCATCGCGTTTTTTGACCTCTTGAATACTGACCACTTTGATCGCGCCCACCCAATCGAACATGACCCGATAGTTACCGACACGCAGTCTATAGGCGTAGTCATGACTGAAAGCTGGATGCGTTTCCAGCTTTCAGCGGAGGATTAAGGACTATTCCTGCCCAATCGACTCCAAAAACTCCGACCGTTCATCACTCATTCGTGCCACACAATCGTTCTGCGCCATGGTGAACGCCTTGCTGCCGGTTGTCGCCGGGAAGGCTTCGACGGCGCAGTCGGCGTCGCGGGTTTTCAGCCATTGGGCTTGGGCGGCCTTGATTTTGGCGGTGATGTCGGCCAGTTGCGACGGGTTCTTGCCGTAGAGCGACTGCATGCGCTCGTTCAGGCTCTTGAGGTTTTCGCTGAGCAGGTCTTCGGCGGTGGTTTTGCTGAAGGCCGAGCATTCCAGGGTCTGGACGTCGTTTTCGACTTTGTCGCAGGGATTGTCGTCGGACTCCTGCGCTGCGTGTACGCCGGTCGCAATCAATGCCAAAGCCACAAGGATGGATTTCATTCAGGTCGCCGCTCTATTCCAGTGATGCGGCGAATTCTGGCGCAAGCGGACGGCCTTGAACAGGTCGCCAACAGTGCCTGGCGACGACCCTTTGTCGCGGATTGACGCTTTCGGCAATTCCCCTGTCGTTTTTGCACCCGGCTGCCCCCGCACCGAGGCATATGCTGGCCCCAAAGCGCCGGCAGACGATTCGGCGCATGAATCGCTAACAAGGGGACAGCCTGATGAGCCCAGCCGAATTGCACGCCGACAGCATCGTTATCGACGGGCTGATTATTGCCAAGTGGAACCGTGAACTGTTCGAAGACATGCGCAAGGGCGGTCTGACGGCAGCCAACTGCACTGTGTCGGTGTGGGAAGGCTTTCAGGCGACCGTGAACAACATTGCTGCCAGCCAGAAACTGATCCGCGAGAACAGCGACCTGGTGATGCCGGTGCGCACCACGGCGGACATTCGCAAGGCCAAGGAAGTCGGCAAGACCGGCATCCTTTTCGGTTTCCAGAATGCCCACGCCTTTGAAGACCAGATCGGCTATGTCGAGGTGTTCAAGCAGCTCGGCGTTGGCATCGTGCAGATGTGCTACAACACCCAGAACCTGGTGGGCACCGGTTGCTACGAGCGTGACGGCGGCCTGTCGGGCTTCGGTCGTGAAATCGTTGCCGAGATGAACCGTGTCGGCGTGATGTGCGACTTGTCCCACGTTGGCTCCAAGACTTCCGAAGAAGTCATCCTCGAATCGAAAAAACCGGTCTGCTACTCCCATTGCCTGCCGTCGGGGCTCAAGGAGCACCCGCGCAACAAGTCCGATGAAGAACTGAAGTTCATTGCCGACCACGGTGGTTTCGTCGGCGTGACCATGTTCGCGCCGTTCCTCGCCAAGGGCATTGATTCGACCATCGACGACTACGCCGAAGCCATCGAGTACACCATGAACATCGTCGGTGAAGACGCCATCGGCATCGGCACCGATTTCACCCAGGGTCACGGCCAGGACTTCTTCGAATACCTGACCCATGACAAGGGCTATGCCCGCCGCCTGACCAGCTTCGGCAAGATCATCAACCCGCTGGGCATCCGCACCGTCGGCGAGTTCCCGAACCTGACCGAAACCCTGCTCAAGCGCGGCCATTCCGAGCGCGTGGTGCGCAAGATCATGGGCGAAAACTGGGTCAATGTCCTAAAGGACGTCTGGGGCGAATAAGCCACCGCACTTCTGAATCCTTTCCTGCGGCCGTCCGCGCCGCAGGCAACACAACGAATTTTCTGGAGTTAAGTTTCCATGGCCAAGATCGCCCCGCAATTGCCTATCGAAGTCGACAGCGAAACCGGTGTCTGGACCTCCGACGCCCTGCCGATGCTGTACGTGCCACGGCATTTCTTCGTCAACAACCACATGGGCATCGAGGAAGTGCTGGGCGCCGAAGCCTATGCCGAAATCCTCTACAAGGCCGGCTACAAATCCGCCTGGCACTGGTGTGAAAAAGAAGCCGAATGCCACGGCCTGGAAGGCGTCGCGGTGTTCGAGCACTACATGAAGCGCCTGTCCCAGCGTGGCTGGGGCCTGTTCAAGATCCAGGACATCGACCTCGACAAAGGCACCGCCAGCGTCAAGCTCGAGCACTCGGCATTCGTCTATGTCTACGGCAAGGTCGGGCGCAAGGTCGATTACATGTTCACCGGCTGGTTCGCCGGCGCCATGGACCAGATTCTCGAAGCCCGTGGCAGCAAGATCCGTACTGTGGCCGAACAAGTCTACGGAGGCTCCGAAGAGGGCCACGATGACGGCTTGTTCATCGTCAAGCCGTTGTAAGCCGAGGACCGTGCCATGGCTTTCGAAGCAATGTTCCAGCCGATCCAGATCGGCAAACTGACCATCCGCAACCGCGTGCTCAGCACCGCGCACGCCGAGGTCTACGCCACCGACGGCGGCATGACCACCGACCGGTACGTCAAGTATTACGAAGAGAAGGCCAAGGGCGGGATCGGCCTGGCGATCTGCGGCGGTTCGTCCGTGGTCGCCATCGACAGCCCGCAGGAATGGTGGAGTTCGGTCAACCTGTCCACCGACCGCATCATTCCGCATTTCCAGAATCTGGCCGACGCCATGCACAAGCACGGCGCCAAGATCATGATCCAGATTACCCACATGGGCCGTCGCTCGCGCTGGGATGGTTTCAACTGGCCGACCCTGATGTCGCCGTCAGGCGTGCGTGAGCCGGTGCACCGTGCCACTTGCAAGACCATCGAGCCGGAAGAGATCTGGCGGGTGATCGGCAACTACGCTCAAGCGGCCCGCCGCGCCAAGGCCGGTGGCCTGGACGGTGTCGAACTGTCGGCCGTGCACCAGCACATGATCGACCAGTTCTGGAGCCCGCGCGTCAACAAGCGTACCGACGAATGGGGCGGCACCTTCGAAGGCCGGATGAAGTTCGGTCTGGAAGTCTTGAAAGCCGTGCGCGCCGAGGTCGGTGACGATTTCTGCGTGGGCATGCGCATCTGTGGTGACGAGTTCCACCCGGACGGCCTGTCCCACGAAGACATGAAGCAGATCGCCAAGTATTACGACGATACCGGCATGCTCGACTTCATCGGCGTCGTGGGTTCGGGTTGCGACACCCACAACACCCTGGCCAACGTGATTCCGAACATGAGTTATCCACCGGAGCCGTTCCTGCACCTGGCGGCCGGTATCAAGGAAGTGGTCAAGGTTCCGGTGCTGCACGCGCAGAACATCAAGGACCCGAACCAGGCCACGCGTATTCTGGAAGGCGGTTACGTCGACATGGTCGGCATGACCCGCGCGCACATCGCCGACCCGCACCTGATCGCCAAGATCAAGATGGGCCAGATCGACCAGATCAAACAATGTGTCGGCGCCAACTATTGCATCGATCGTCAGTACCAAGGCCTGGATGTGTTGTGCATCCAGAACGCGGCGACCTCCCGTGAATACATGGGCCTGCCGCACATCATCGAAAAAACCACCGGCGTGAAACGCAAAGTGGTGGTGGTCGGCGCCGGTCCTGCGGGGATGGAAGCCGCTCGTGTTGCCGCCGAACGTGGCCACGACGTCACCCTGTTCGAGAAGAAAGAATTCATCGGCGGGCAAATCACCACCGCCTCGAAGGCGCCGCAACGGGACCAGATCGCCGGTATTACCCGCTGGTATCAACTGGAACTGGCACGCTTGAAAGTCGACCTGCGCCTGGGGACCGCGGCGGATGCGCCGACCATCATGGACCTGCGTCCGGACGTGGTAGTGCTGGCCGTCGGCGGCCATCCGTTCATCGAGCAGAACGAACACTGGGGCGCGGCTGAAGGCCTGGTGGTCAGCAGCTGGGACATCCTCGACGGCAAGGTGGCGCCAGGCAAGAACGTGCTGGTCTACGACACCATTTGCGAGTTCACCGGCATGTCCACCGCCGACTTCATTGCCGACAAGGGCAGCCAGGTCGAGATTGTCACCGACGACATCAAGCCGGGCGTCGCCATCGGGGGTACGTCGTTCCCGACTTACTACCGCAGCATGTACCCGAAAGAAGTGATCATGACCGGCGACATGATGCTGGAGAAGGTCTACCGCGAAGGCGACAAGCTCGTAGCGGTGCTGGAAAACGAATACACCGGCGCCAAAGAGGAGCGGGTAGTCGATCAGGTGGTCATCGAAAACGGTGTGCGCCCGGACGAGGAAATCTACTACGCGATGAAGGAAGGCTCGCGCAACAAAGGCCAGATCGACGTCGAAGCCTTGTTCGCGATCAAGCCGCAACCTTGCCTGGAGCAGAGCGGCGACGGCTATCTGTTGTTCCGTATCGGCGACTGCGTGGCCCAGCGTAACGTGCATGCGGCGATCTATGACGCATTGCGGCTGTGCAAGGATTTCTAAGAGCTTGTTGATAGATCGTTCCCACGCTCTGCGTGGGAATGCCTCAATGGACGCTCTGCGTCCGCTGTTGGGACGCGGAGCGTCCCGGGCTGCATTCCCACGCAGAGCGTGGGAACGATCATTCGGCCAGACCCCGTGTCTTTGGGAGCAACACCTATGTTGAACACCCTTCTTCCAATCCTGTTGTTCGCTGCCCTGGGCCTTGCGGTTCTCGGCGCGTTGCGGCGGGTAGCCATGTGGCGCCGGGGCCGAGCCTCGAAGGTCGACCTGATCGGCGGTCTGTTCGCCATGCCCAAGCGTTACATGGTCGACTTGCACCACGTCGTCGCGCGGGACAAGTACATCGCCAACACCCACGTCGCCACGGCTGGCGGCGCGGTGGCGTCGATCGTGCTGGCGATTGTGGTGCACGGTTTCGGTCTGCATAACCGCATCCTCGGTTATGCCTTGTTGTTGATGTCGGCGGTGATGTTCGTCGGCGCGATCTTCGTTTACCTGCGTCGGCGCAATCCACCTTCGCGCCTGTCGAAAGGCCCGTGGATGCGCCTGCCGAAAAGCCTGCTGGCGTTCTCGGCATCGTTCTTCCTGCTGACCCTGCCGGTGGCCGGGATCTTGCCGGAAAACTTCGGTGGCTGGCTGTTGGCGGCAGTCCTCGGTGTCGGCGTGTTGTGGGGTGTGTCGGAGCTATTCTTCGGCATGACTTGGGGCGGGCCGATGAAACACGCCTTCGCCGGTGCCCTGCACCTGGCCTGGCACCGTCGCGCCGAGCGTTTTGGTGGCGGTCGTTCCACCGGTTTGAAACCACTGGACCTGAATGACCCGAATGCGCCACTGGGCGTGGAAAAACCCAAGGATTTCACCTGGAACCAGCTACTCGGTTTCGACGCCTGCGTGCAGTGCGGCAAGTGTGAAGCGGCGTGCCCGGCCTTCGCCGCTGGCCAACCGCTGAACCCGAAAAAACTGATTCAGGACATGGTCGTCGGCCTCGCTGGCGGCACTGATGCCAAGTTCGCTGGCAGCCCCTATCCAGGCAAAGCCATCGGCGAACACGCTGGCAATCCGCATCAACCGATCGTCAACGGTCTGGTGGACGCCGAGACGCTGTGGTCGTGCACCACCTGCCGCGCCTGCGTCGAGGAATGCCCGATGATGATCGAGCACGTCGACGCCATCGTCGACATGCGCCGGCATCTGACCCTGGAAAAAGGCGCGACCCCGAACAAGGGCGCCGAAGTCCTGGAAAACCTGATCGCCACCGACAACCCGGGCGGTTTCGCACCGGGCGGACGGATGAACTGGGCGGCGGATTTGAACCTCAACCTGCTCAGCGAAAAGAAATCCACCGACGTGCTGTTCTGGGTCGGCGACGGCGCCTTCGACATGCGCAACCAGCGCACCTTGCGCGCGTTTGTCAAAGTGCTGAAAGCGGCGAAAATCGACTTCGCCGTACTCGGCCTCGAAGAGCGCGACAGCGGCGACGTGGCTCGGCGTCTGGGCGATGAAGCGACCTTCCAGTTGCTGGCCAAGCGCAACATTCAGACCCTGGCCAAGTACAGCTTCAACCGCATCGTCACCTGCGATCCGCACAGCTTCCACGTGCTGAAAAACGAATACGGCGCCTTCGACGGCAACTACCTGGTGCAGCACCACAGCACCTACATGGCAGAAGTCATCGAGGCCGGCGCGCTCAATCTCGGCCAGCACAAAGGCGACAGCGTGACCTATCACGACCCGTGTTACCTGGGGCGCTACAACGGCGAATACGAGGCGCCACGTCAGGTCCTGCGTGCGCTCGGGATTGAAGTCAAAGAGATGCAACGTTCCGGTTTCCGCTCGCGCTGCTGCGGCGGCGGCGGCGGTGCGCCGATCACCGACATTCCGGGCAAGCAGCGGATTCCCGACATGCGCATGGAAGACATCCGCGAGACCGGCGCCGAACTGGTGGCCGTGGGTTGTCCACAGTGCACGGCAATGCTCGAGGGCGTGGTTGAACCGCGGCCACTGATCAAGGACATCGCCGAACTGGTGGCCGATGCGCTGCTTGAAGAGGACGCGGCCAAGCCCGCCGCGCCGGCCAAACGTGAACCCGCGGAGGTGCATTGATGAGCGACATTATCCGCCGCGACCCCCGTGCCGAATGGATCGCCCGTAACCGTCTGCATCCGCTGCACGCCGCCATGCAACCGGCGCAGCACAGCTGGATGGGGCCTAACGGGGTCATCCGCAAGAATCCCCATGGCATCGGCTTTATCGGCCCCAACGGGATCAAGCGCATCGACCGCAGTGGCGCTCAACAGGGCGGGACCGCCAAGCGCACCGCCGCCGTTGAAGTGCAATTGCCGCTGCATCAAGTGACCCAGCCCGCGTTCTACATCTGCGTGGTGCCGGACATGGTCGGTGGCCGTTTGGGCAGCCACGACCGCGATCTGTTGGGTCTGGCCCATCAGCTTGCCGGTAAGGACGGCGCCGTGTTGGCCGTGGTCTTCGGTGAACACAAGGAAAGTACGTTTGCCAACGCAGGTGTCGATCGCCTGCTGGTGCTTGATGGCGAAGCATTCAATGGTTATGCACCGGAGCAGCGGGTCCAGGGCCTTCGAGCTGTGGATAACCAGTTCAATCCTCGCCACTGGCTGCTGCCTGACAGCCGCAGCGGTGGCGGCGAATTGGGTCGGCGTTTCGCCGCGGCGCTGGGCGAACGTCCGGCCACGCGTGTCTGGCAGGTCAAGGATGAGCAATGCATCGGCCGCGCCGGCGCCGGTCTGCAAGACTTGGCCCGCCCGTTAGCGCGTTTGATTCTGGCCGCCGTTGAATGCGCCGAACCGGTCAGCGAAACCCGTCACGAAGCGTTGCCGGTTGAGTTATCCACAACCGTCGCCCGCAGTCTCTCGCGCATCGAGGATCTGGGGGCGGTGGCGGTGGACCCGGCGGCGATTCCCATGGCCGAAGCCGAATTCATTTTCTCCGGCGGCAACGGGGTCAAGGATTGGGATTTGTTCCACCAGACCGCCGCGGCGCTCGGTGCCACCGAAGGTGCTTCGCGGGTGGCGGTGGACGATGGTTTCATGGCCCGCGACCGCCAGGTGGGTGCGTCAGGTACCTGGGTCACAGCGCGGGTGTACGTGGCGGTGGGTATTTCCGGGGCGATCCAGCACCTGCAAGGCATCGGTGCCTGCGACAAGGTGGTGGCGATCAACCTTGATCCGGGCTGCGACATGATCAAACGGGCCGACCTGTCGGTGATCGGCGAGAGCGCCGAGATTCTTCGAGCCTTGATCGCGGCGGTAGAGGCTTACCGCAACGACGCCAAGCGCGATGCGGCTTAAGGGAAGGAAAGGGTTATGAGCACGAAAATCATCAGCCTGGTGTCCATCGGCGCCCACCCGACCTCCGGTCGGCCACGCCGTGCGGAGCAGGATGCGCGGGCGGTGGAACTGGGTCTGCAACTGGCTGGGGATAACTTGCAGGTACTGCATGCCGGCGATATTGCCGAGCCGGCGCTGCGCGCTTACCTCGGCATGGGCCTTGAGCAACTGCATGTGCTGGAACAACCGCAAGGCGCCGATGCATTGCCGGTGTTGAGCGCTTATCTGCGTGACGCGGGGGCGCAAGTGGTGCTGACCGGCAGCCAGGCGGAAACCGGCGAGGGTTCGGGCATGTTGCCATTCCTGCTGGCGGAAGGTCTGGGCTGGCCGTTGGTCGTGGGGCTGGCACAGGTCGAGTCCATCGACGGTGATTCGGCGCTGGTGCTGCAAGCCTTGCCGCGCGGTCAGCGTCGCCGCTTGAAAGTACGTCTGCCGTTTTTGGCAACTGTGGATAACGCCGCGCCCAAGCCTCGTCAGAGCGCCTACGGTCCTGCGCGACGCGGGGTGTTGCAGGCCGATGAGGTTGAAGTCGTCGACGATGAATTGTTGGCGGTTGCCACGCTGCAACCGGCCAAGCCGCGACCAAAGCGCTTGAAAGTGATCAAGGCCAAAAGCGGGGCGGACCGGATGAAAGCCGCGACGGCCAAGGCCAGTGGCGGAGGAGGGCAAGTACTCAAAGGCGTGACGGCCCAAGCCGGGGCCGAGGCGATTCTCAAATTGTTGATTGAGGAAGGTGTGGTGCGCTGACGTTGAAGCTCACGCTGCATCGCCCGTAAAAACAAGCTTGCCGCTGGCGCGTTGCTGCGCCATGAGCGCCTACGTTGAAAACGGCTTTCGCAGCGTCGTTACCTGCCAGATCACACCGCACCCGATGATTCGAGGTCAAGGGCGAGGCTTGTTTGATGTATCGGCTTTAGCGGGAGCCCCGGTGGCGGGCGACCCTAGCAGAACTGATAGTGTCGGCATTACCGGCGTTTTGTTAGGGTAATTAACAGTTGGCATCCGCTTCTCCAGCACCGCCTGCCAGAGGCGGGTATGGCAGGGCGCGGCGGATTACCTGGTCTCATCAAGGACGCTGCTAATGCCCATCTCCGGCCAGACTCGACGTGTAGAACCCTCTACAGCAACTGATCCGCTGTACTCCCGTACCCTGCTGCTCGCCAGCGACCTCCAGCAAAGCGTTCTCGCCGAGCTGGACCGCGGGGGCCCCAATCCCTTTGTCTATTCCCCCTATGGCTTGCAAAGCGGCGTGAGTCAGGCCGGTACGCATCTGGGCTTCAACGGGCAACTTAAAGAACGTCCAACCGGTTGGTATCACCTGGGTAACGGCCATCGGATCTATAACCCGGTGCTTATGCGGTTTCACAGTCCGGATCGGTTGAGTCCGTTTGGTAAGGGCGGGGTGAATGTCTATGTCTATTGCTCGGGCGATCCGGTCAATTTCACTGATCCCTCGGGAGAATATGGACAAGCTTTTGCCAAACTCATACAGCTTTCAGCCACCACCGCGTTGCATGCGGGAATAGTAACGACCAACCTGGTGGGAACCAAGGCAACTGGCTGGATGCTGCACGCTGCACGATTGAGTACCGTTGCATCTACAACGGCGATCGTAGGTACTGTTGGGCAATTAGCCGAATTTGCTCCTGCCGTTTATATCTCGAATGTGGCTACTACGGTATCCGCGGTGGCTACCATGGTTCGATATACCCCGGCGATTGTTAATGGTCTGCGCGCAGGCACGTTGTGGGAGACGGTAAAAGGCAACGTTCGAAATCTGGTCAAAGGTACGGCATTTCCCACCCCGCCCAAACAGCACACTCTCACCCTTGCGAATGGGCAAGTACCCGGTACAGTTGAGATTCCAATGAGTACTTTTAACCCTGCCCAGACGCCCGCTGAACCGGTGAGGTCCAGCCAATTGATCCGACAGGGGGAAGGTGGTTCACGGCGCAGGAAATCCTTTTAACAAGGTTTGATCCTGTTTACCCACAATCCCTGTTAGCGCTTCTGTGGGTAACATGTTCGCCCCTCGCTACGGTCCATATAAACCGTGGGCTGCAGGCCTTAGATCAAATAATAACCAGCATAAGTTACGGTTTTACCGCGCTTTTTTATTAACTGGAGACCCATACTTGCCCCCAATCTCTGTTGGCGCTTCTGTGGATAAGATGTTCGCTTAACGCTGAAGGCTTTATGAACAGCGGTATTCAGGCTTCTGGTTAATAATTGATCAAGTTTTGGTTTTTAATTCCTATAGCGTTCGCAAACCCTGAAAAATCGCGGCTTTCAGCGCTTTTCCACAGAGGCGTAATAGTTGCCCCCAAAGTCTGTTGGCGCTTCTGTGGATAAGGTGTTTGCCATCCTCTGCAGGCCAGAGTTTTAGCGGCTTGCGGGCGGTTGTTCAAAAAACAACCAGGTATCACTGAAATCCGCGCTTCTGGATAAGTCACGGATTTTCTTGGGTTTCTGTGGAAAAAATTTGCAGCGAAACCACACTTGTCCCCAATAGCTGTGGGTGGAGGTGTGGATAACTTGTTTGCGGAAAGCTGGAGGGCGCGGATCGTATAGCTCTGAACGAAATAGATCATATTTCGTACAGAATCCTGTAGGAGCGAGCCTGCTCGCGATGAACCTGAGAACACCGCGGGGTGTCAGGCTGCCAGCGTCATCGTTGACGCCCATCGCGAGCAGGCTCGCCCCTACAGGGGGCGGTGGCGTCAGCCTTGGACAGGAACGCCTTTGAGGTATGGCGCAGGCTCGGCGCCCAGGTTGCTCAACAGGCGCTCGCTGTACCAATCCACAAAGTTCACCACACCAAACTCATAGGTCTTGGAGTAAGGCCCTGGCTGGTAAGCGGTGGAGTTGATGCCGCGCTGGTTCTCTTCAGCCAGGCGACGGTCCTGGTCGTTGGTGGCGTCCCAGACCTGGCGCATGCGCTCGACGTCGTAGTCCACGCCTTCGACCGCGTCCTTGTGCACAATCCACTTGGTGGTGACCATGGTTTCCTGGGCACTGATCGGCCACACGGTGAACACGATGATGTGGTCGCCCATGCAGTGGTTCCAGGAGTGCGGCAGGTGCAGGATGCGCATCGAGCCCAGATCCGGGTTCTTGATGCGGCCCATGAGTTTTTGGCAGCCCTGTTTACCGTCCAGGGTCATCGATACGGTGCCCTTGAGCAGCGGCATGCGCACGATGCGGTTGCGCAGGCCGAAACTGGCGTGGGCGTAAGGGATCTTTTCGGCTTCCCAGGCGGCGGCGGAAGCGGCAACGTGATCCTTGAATGCCTGGTCGGCGCGCGGGTCGGTGACGTCGTCCCATTCCAGCAGGGTTTTCAGCAGTTCCGGGTGCGACGCGTTGCAGTGGTAGCACTCGCGGTTGTTTTCCAGCACCAGTTTCCAGTTGGCTTTTTCCATCAAGGTGGTTTGCACCGCCACCTTGGTGTTCTCCATGTCGTACGGTTCCATGTAATGGCTGAGCGTCGACAGGAAGTCATCGATGGCCGGCGGGTTCTCCGACAGGCTGATGAAAATGTAGCCGCCGGCGGTTTTCACGTTCACCGGTTTGAGGCCGTATTGCTTCATGTCGAAGTCGGCGCCCATTTCGGTGCCGGCAAACAGCAGGCGCCCATCGAGTTCGTAGGTCCACTGGTGGTAGTGGCAGACCAGTTTGGCGACCTTGCCTTTTTCACTGGTGCACAGGCGCGAACCGCGGTGACGGCAGACGTTATGGAACGCATGCACTACACCTTCGGCGCCGCGGATCACGATGATCGGATTCTTGCCAACCTGCAGGGTCAGGTAGTTGCCCTTGGCGGGAATTTCGCAGGTCATGCCGGCGATCAACCACTCTTTCTGAAAGATTTCCTGCATGTCGATATCAAACAGACGCTCGTCCGAGTAAAACGGCTGCGGCAGCGAGAACGTGCGCTCACGCTCTTGCAGCATCTGCGCGGTGGCCTTGCGTGCGGGTTCCAGCGGATCGCCCAGGCTCAGGGTAGTAGTGACGTCCATCGTTTAATCCTCAAGGCCATTCTGTGTGGCCGGCGAAAGTGGCTAATCAGGTGTACTGCTAACGGTTGCTACGCAAGGTGTAAAGAATGTGTCTTGGTATGGGGCGAGTGTGGGGCCGCCGCTGGCCAGAACCTTATCCATGGGCGACATGGTGCAATCTGTTCCCGACGCGCAACCCCCGGTACTTGCGGGCTGGTCGCGATAAGCATGTCAATGTCGCAGATAGGTAAATGGCTGATCTGCGCTATACGCAGAATCGCCAACATGAAGGCCGACAGTCGGCCGTGGAGATCAGCATGTCCAACAACTTCCTGAACCCGGTAACCACCCAGACCTGGGCCAATGGTCGACACATCGTCCGTTGCGTCAAAGTCATCCAGGAAACCTGGGATGTGCGCACCTTCTGTTTCATGGCCGACCAGCCGATCATGTTCTTCTTCAAGCCGGGGCAGTTCGTTACCCTGGAGCTGGAGATCGAAGGCCAGCCGATCATGCGTTCGTACACCATTTCCAGCTCGCCGTCGGTGC
>NZ_RCOE01000031.1:0-29736 GCF_004321495.1 Pseudomonas sp. Sample_10 | reverse complement strand
TGATCGTTCCCACGCTCTGCGTGGGAATGCCGCCCGGGACGCTCCGCGTCCCATCCGAAAGCCGAACGCGGAGCGTCCGTTGATGCATTCCCACGCGGAGCGTGGGAACGATCATGCTGTCACTCAGCCGTCGAAGGCTTCTCCCACAGATTGATCCCGCCCTCTTGGGCAAACCGATCGATCTCCGCCAGCTCCTCTGCACTGAAGCTCAAGTTCCGCAACGCCCCGACGTTCTCGATAATCTGCTCCGGCCGGCTCGCACCGATCAATGCCGAGGTCACCCGCGGGTCGCGCAGGGTCCAGGCCAGTGCCAGTTGCGCCAGGCTCTGACCGCGGCGCTTGGCGATTTCATTGAGTGCACGCACGTGGGCAATGTTGGCCTCGGACAGGTGCGAAGCCTGCAACGAACCGCCGCCCGGACGGTTGACCCGCGCGTCGCTCGGCACGCCGTTGAGGTATTTGTCGGTCAGCAAACCCTGAGCCAGCGGTGTAAAGGCAATCACGCCGGTGCCCAGTTCATCAGTGGTGTCGAGCAGGTCTTTTTCCACCCAGCGATTGAGCAGGTTGTAGGCCGGCTGATGGATCAACAACGGCACCTTCCACTCCTTGAGCAACGCCGCCATCTCACGGGTTTTCACCCCTGAGTACGACGAGATGCCGATGTACAACGCCTTGCCCTGCTGCACTGCCGTGGCCAATGCGCTGGCGGTTTCTTCCAGCGGCGTATCCGGGTCGAAGCGGTGCGAATAGAAAATGTCGACGTAGTCCAGGCCCAGACGCTGCAGGCTCTGGTCGAGGCTGGCCAGCACGTACTTGCGCGAACCGCCGCCCTGACCGTAAGGACCGGGCCACATGTCCCAACCGGCCTTGCTGGAGATGATCAACTCATCCCGGTACTGCTTGAAGTCTTCCCGCAGCAATCGACCGAAATTGATCTCGGCGCTGCCGTATGGCGGACCGTAGTTATTGGCCAGGTCGAAATGGTTGATGCCCAGGTCGAACGCCGTACGCAGCAGCGCCCGCTGGGTGTCGATCGGCGTGCTGTCGCCGAAGTTGTGCCACAGGCCCAGCGACAGCGCCGGCAGCACCAGACCGCTGCGACCAACGCGGCGGTAAGGAATGGAGTCGTAGCGGTTTTCGGCAGCGGTGTAAGTCATCGAATCCTCTCTTGTCTGTCTTGAATCTGGTCTCGACTGCTTCACCAGTCGCCCAGCATACCCTCAGACAACACCAGAAAACCCCGGATTCGACTAATTGCTGAAACGTTTCATATTTCTTTCGCCTAACCTTATGCCGACAATTCGCGCAGGGCTGCCGCCGCCAGAAAACCGGAGCGCGAACTGTAGCGTTGATCCCGTCTGACAGTCTGATCGATACGCTCAAGCAACTGTTCCGGCAACGTCGCATTGAAGCGCACTGACTTGCCGAAATAAGGCGTGATATCAAACTCAACTACCGCCCACACACCACCTGCGTAATCGGGATTTTCAAGGTGGGCATCAATCTCGCGTACCTGTGGCAATGGCTCGCCATCGGCTACCAACCCTTCGTAGTGCAGGGACAGCGCCTCTTTCACGCTTTCAAGTGCCTGCGCCACGGTGCTGCCGGCCGAGAAACAACCTGGCACATCAGGGACGATCACTCCGTAGTCCGAGTCGGCATCCTTGTGCAGAACAACCGGGAAATTCATTTCGATGAGCCCTTCATGTGATGTGTCCCTGCAGGGACTTTCGTATCCGGTGGCGGGCATCATTTGAGTCCCGCCTGTTTCAATATGCTGCTGATCGTTCCTTTCGGAAGATCCGAATCCGGGTGTTTGACCGTCACCCTCCCGGGCTTGCAGGGATGCTTGTACTGATGATGGCTTCCCCTTACGGCAACCAGATACTAACCATCGTCCTCGATCATCCTGATCATTTCCCGACTTCGCATTTCCTTCGCCTTTTTCCACAGCAATCGCTGCGTACTTTAAGCAGGTCGAAGTGGAAACAATACACACCATACACACTTGGAAAAATAATAGCCGATCTGGACGAAGTCGACTTTCCTCTCGGACCGGCGGCTACTGCGCTTTAGCAAACACCTCCCCCATCCAATCCACAAACACCCGGACCCGTGGCGACATGTGTCGGTTGTGCGGGTACAGCACTGAAATTGGCAGATAAGCGGGACTGGCGCAGGTGATCTGACGCAGGCGGGATGGTTTAACTATGCTCGCTGTATGGGGTTGAATCAGTAAAGGCTTGCCCGCGATGACGGCCTTTACGGCAACACACATTTAAATGGCGAAACCCACCATGCACACGACGATCATCATCACCTTTGGCCTGATTCTCCTGGCGCTGATGCTCTACATCGGCGAGAAAATCGGCTTCAGCCGCCAGATCCTGGCCTACAGCTTTATCGTGCTGTGGCTGGCGCTGACGTTGATCAACGGCGCAGTCGGCATCGTGCATGCCGGCCAGCCGTTAAGCACCGAGCTGGTGGTGGGAAGCGCCGTGTTCGGTATCCCGGTGGCGGCGCTCGTGTTGTTCATGGTGCTGACCACCGAGACCTGAGAGACCGATCAACGCACCAGGTGCAGGAACTGCATGTGCCGTTCGTACTGATCGAGGATGTCATTGATGATCTGCTCCTTGGTGTAGCCCACCAGATCGTAGTTCTGACTGCCCTCGCTCAAGTGCACTTCGGCCCGATAGTAGCGACGATTGTTGAGCTCCTTGGAGCCCATGCCACCCCGGGCAAACGACGGCGTGAAGTAGCCACGCATTTGCACCTGGTAGATAAACGGGTGTTCATCGCCGTGACCGATTTCCAGGCTGACGCTGTCGTTGACCGGCTCTGGATGGGTGATCACCTTGAGGCCCTTCTCGACGAATACCGCCGAGACCTCTTCGATCGCCGGGCGTACCGTCGTGTCGAGGAAGCGATACACCTCGTCCCGCGACGGAAAATGCACCGCCTGACTCAAGCGCTGACGCCAGCCACCGCGCCGCGAGCCGGACACCGGTGCCAGGGAATGCAGTTGCGCGATCTGTTTCTGCGATTCCAGATAAAACGCCTTGTGCAGGCCCCACATCATCAGCAGCAAAATCAGCGAGAACGGCAGCGAGGTCAGGACCACCGCTGACTTCAATGCGTCGATGCTGCCGGAGAACAGCAGCGCACTGGTCACCAGCGCCGTCATTGCTCCCCAGAACACCCGCAGCCATTTCGGCCCATCCTCATCCGGGTTGCCACCCTTGGCGGACAGGGTCGACAACACCACGGTGCCCGAGTCGGCGGAAGTGACGAAGAACACGAAGCTGATGAACACCGTGACCGCAATCACGGTTTTGCTCCACGGGTAGGTTTCCAGCAGCAGGTAGAGGGTCATCGAGGGGTTGTCGATGGCCGACATGCCCAGCGCGCTCATGCCGTGGTTGAGCACCTGGTCGATGGCGCTGTTGCCGAAGATCGACATCCACGCCAGGGTGAAACCCAGCGGAATCAACAGCACGCCGAAGACGAACTCGCGGATGGTCCGGCCACGGGAAATCCGCGCGATGAACAGGCCTACGAACGGCGACCATGCGATCCACCAGGCCCAATAGAACACGGTCCAGCCGCCCAGCCAGTCGCTGGGTTTGTCATAGGCGTAAAGGTCAAAACTCTTCATCGGCAAGGCGCCGAGATAATCACCGACGTTCTGGATCAGCGTATTGAGCAGATGCTGCGTGGGCCCTGCGAACAACACGAACAGCAGCAGCGCGCAGGCCAGCAACATGTTGATGTCGGACATCACCCGCACGCCTTTGTCGACGCCAGACACGGCGACGATGATCGCTGCGCCCATCATCAGCGTGATCAGCCCGACCTGAATCCACTGGGTATGGGCGATGCCGAACAGATAGTCCAGGCCGGAATTGAGGTGCAGCACGCCGAAGCCCATATCGGCACCGAGACCGAAGACCGTGGCGATGATGCCAAAGCCATCCACTGCATAACCGATAGGGCCGTTGATGCGTTTGCCGATCAGCGGATAGAGCGCCGAACGCAGCGCCAGTGGCAGGTTATGCCGATAGGCGAAATAGGCGAGCGCCATGCCGACAAAGGCAAACACACCCCAACCGTGCAGGCCCCAATGCAGAAACAGAATCTGCATGGCCTGGCGCGCCGCATCAGCGGTGCCCGCCTCGCCTTGGGGCGGCTGGAGCATATGGGTCAACGGTTCGGACACGCAGAAGAAGAACAGCGTGATGCTGATCCCGGCGGCGAACAGCATGCCGGCCCAGGACAGGTAACTGAATTCGGGCTCGTCGTGGTCGGCACCGAGTTTGATCTTGCCGTAGCCCGATAACGCGGTGACGACCACGAAGACCAGATACAGGGTCATCGCCAACATGTAGTACCAGCCGACCGTATTGGCCGCCCAGTTTTGCGCGGCCAGCAACCAGGCACCGGCCTGTTCGGGCATGGCAATGACCACGACGCCGAACAACAGAATGAAGCTCGCCGCAAAGTAAAACACCGGCGGATTCATGCGGACCAGGCCGCTTGAAGGAACGGACGATGCACTCATGAACGGTGCACCTCGAAGGGGGAAATCGTGGCTGTAGAAATCGGACTCAGCAAAGGCAAGCCTCCTGTTGTGAGCGGGCAGCGAACCACCGGTTTAACTTGAATGAACGTTCAAGTTAAACATGAATAGGCTGCTAAGGACTAATCGCAGGGCTGGGCGGTCGCGTAATTACGCTAGCTCAATGAGGGGTAGAAGGCGATCGTTCCCACGCTCTGCGTGGGAATGCAGCCCGTGACGCTCTGCGTCATTGCGGTGCCAGGCTTGAGATCGAGGCGCGAATCGGAACGCGGAGCGTCCCTGGAGGCATTCCCACGCGGAGCGTAGGAACGATCAATGGGGGGTAGGAGGCGATCGTTTTTGATCGTTCCTACGCTCTGCGTGGGAATGCAGCCCGTGACGCTCCGCGTCACTGCGGTGCCAGGCTTGAGATGGAGGCGTGAACCGGAACGCGGAGCGTCCCTGGAGGCGTTCCCACGCGGAGCGTGGGAACGATCATTGTGGCGCTTACTTTTGCGCTCCATCATCCAACTGCAAATTCGCCTGGGTCAGATTGCTACCCGCCGGCACGCTGCGGGTCAGCCAGACGTTGCCGCCAATGGTCGAGCCCTTGCCGATGGTGATCCGCCCGAGGATTGTCGCCCCGGCGTAAATCACCACGTCATCCTCGACGATCGGATGCCGCGCCTGGCCCTTCTGCAACTGACCGTCTTCATCCGCGGGAAAACGCTTGGCACCCAGCGTCACAGCCTGATAAATCCGCACGCGCTCGCCGATGATCGCGGTCTCGCCGATCACCACGCCGGTCCCGTGGTCGATGAAGAAACTACGGCCGATTTGCGCGCCCGGGTGAATGTCGATACCGGTTGCCGAATGAGCGATTTCTGCGCTGATCCGCGCCAGTAACGGCAGGCCGGCGCGATATAAATGATGGGCCAGACGATGGTGAATCACCGCCAGAATCCCCGGGTAGCACAGCAGCACTTCATCGACACTGCGCGCCGCCGGATCACCGTGATAGGCCGCCAACACGTCGGTGTCCAGCAGGCTGCGCAGCCCGGGCAGTGCCAGGGCGAAATCCTGAATGATCTGAATGGTTTTGCCTTCGACTTCAGCCTCGGCCTGGGCGCTGTGGCGCGCCGCATACCGCAGTTCGAGCCGTGCCTGCGCCAGCAACGCATTCAGCGCGACATCGAGGGTGTGGCCGACGTAGAAGTCTTCACTCTCTTCGCGCAAATCCACTGGCCCCAGACGCATCGGGAACAGCGCACCGCACAGGGCCTCGAGAATCTCCGCCATGGCCGCCCGGGACGGCAGCTCGCGCCCGCCCTGCTCGCCGCTGACGCGGCCGTTTTGTGCACGCCACTGATCACGGGCCGTGCGCAGTTGGCTGACGATGGTCTGCAATTGCCAATGGCTGGAACGCTCACTCACGGTAAAAACTCCTCACGGAGCGGCCGGACAGTCTGGCCGCGTCAACGGCGATTACTTTACGGCAAGGGCCTTGGGCCAAATTAAGAACCAATTGTGCTGTATCAAGCACCATCGGCTATAAGCGATTGACGGTTGCCCGGGGAAATTGGCGTGCCTATAGTCCTGACATCATTCACCGCCAGTACGGACCCATGATCAAACAACAGCTTGCCCGCTTTAACCGCCTCGACCTGCTCGGCCAGCCCACCGCCCTGGAAAAACTCGAACGCCTGTCGATGTGGCTGGGCCGCGATGTATACGTCAAACGCGATGACCTGACACCACTGGCAATGGGCGGCAACAAGCTGCGCAAACTCGAATACCTCGCCGCCGATGCCTTGGCCCAGGGCGCGGATACCTTGATCACCGCGGGCGCGCTGCAATCGAACCACGTACGCCAGACGGCCGCCATTGCCGCCAAGCTGGGCCTTGGCTGCGTAGCGTTGCTGGAAAACCCGCTTGGCACCGATGACGTCAATTACGTCGGCAACGGCAATCGGTTGTTGCTTGATCTGTTCCATACCAAAGTCGAGCGGGTGGAGAATCTCGATAATGCCGATGAGCAATTGCAGGCATTGGCCGCCCGCCTGCGCAACAACGGCAAAAAACCGTATCTGGTGCCCATCGGTGGCTCCAATGCATTGGGCGCGTTGGGTTACGTGCGCGCAGGCCTGGAACTGGCCGAGCAGATCAAGGACACCGGCCTGGACTTCGCCGCCGTCGTCCTGGCTTCCGGTAGCGCCGGAACCCATAGCGGTCTGGCGCTGGCGTTGAACGAAGCGTTGCCGCAGTTGCCAGTGATCGGCGTGACGGTTTCTCGCAGCGATGAAGATCAACGCCCGAAGGTTCAGGGTCTGGCCGAGCGCACTGCCGAGCTGCTGGGCATGTCGTTGCCGGCGAACTTCAAGGTCGAATTGTGGGACGAGTATTTCGCGCCGCGCTACGGTGAGCCGAATGCCGGGACGTTGGCGGCGGTAAAATTGCTGGCCAGTCAGGAAGGCCTGCTGCTTGACCCGGTCTACACTGGCAAAGCCATGGCCGGACTGCTGGATGGCATCGGACGTCAGCGTTTCGATGAGGGGCCGATCATCTTCCTGCACACCGGTGGGGCGCCGGCGTTGTTTGCCTATACAAGCTTTTTGCAGGACTAGAGATGGCTGATCGTTCCCACGCTCTGCGTGTGAACGCAGCCCGTGACGCTGCGCGTCACTGGACGCGGAGCCTCCCATGAGGCATTCCCACGGAGCGTGGGAACGATCACCCATTGCCGACCAATTATTCCATTAATGCATAACAAAAATAGAATTTATTATTTTCTAATCTAATAACGCCATCATATAGTCATGCCGCAGGCGAATTTGCTGCGAGACGCATAAGCTGCTTTAGGGCAGGATATCGCAGTCGTTCCAATCCCGAATTTGCCAACTTTCCTTAAGCGTCTTCCATAAGAAAACACAGGGGCTTGTCATGAATTTTTCCGCACTACGTCGAAATCTGCTGGTAGGTTCGCTGGGCCTGGCACTGAGCGCCGGCCTGATCGGCCAGGCGGTTGCCGGTGAGCAACTGCAACAAATCAAGGACAAAGGCGTAATCAACGTCGGCCTGGAAGGCACTTATCCACCGTTTAGCTTCGTCGACGAAAGCGGCAAGCTGTCGGGCTTCGAAGTCGAATTTTCTGAAGCGCTGGCCAAAGAGCTGGGCGTGAAGGTCAAGCTGCAACCGACCAAATGGGAAGGCATTCTGGCAGCCCTGGAATCCAAGCGTCTGGACGCCGTGATCAACCAGGTGACCATTACCGAAGAACGCAAGAAGAAGTATGACTTCTCCGAGCCGTACACCGTTTCCGGGATTCAGGCGCTGGTACTGACGAAAAAGGCCGCCGAGCTGAACATCAAGTCGGCTGCCGACCTGGGCGGCAAGAAAGTCGGCGTAGGCCTGGGCACCAACTACGAAGAGTGGGTAAAAGCCAACGTACCGACCGCTGACGTGCGCACCTACGAAGATGATCCAACCAAATTCCAGGACCTGCGCGTGGGCCGCATCGATGCCATCCTGATCGACCGTCTGGCCGCACTGGAATATGCCAAGAAGGCAAAAGACACCACCGCGGCAGGTGAAGCATTCTCCCGTCAGGAAGCCGGTATTGCCCTGCGCAAAGGCGAGCCTGAGCTGCTGGCTGCAGTGAACAAGGCTATCGACAAGCTGCGCGCCGACGGCACGTTGAAAAAGCTTTCGGAAAAATACTTCAACGCTGACGTCACTCAATAATGGAAGAAGCTTTTCAACTCGCACTCGATTCCCTGCCCTTCCTGCTCAAGGGCGCGTACTACACGGTCATCCTGAGCCTGGGCGGGATGTTCTTCGGTCTGGTGCTGGGCTTCGGCCTGGCACTGATGCGTCTGTCGCGCTTCAAGCTGGTGAGCTGGATCGCCCGTGTCTACGTATCGTTCTTTCGCGGCACGCCGTTGCTGGTGCAACTGTTCGTGATCTATTACGGCTTGCCGCAACTGGGCATGGAACTCGATCCACTGCCGGCGGCCCTGATCGGCTTTTCGCTGAACATGGCCGCCTACGCCTGTGAGATCCTGCGCGCCGCGATCAGCTCCATCGAGCGCGGTCAGTGGGAAGCTGCTGCCAGTATCGGCATGACCCGTGCGCAGACCCTGCGCCGGGCCATCCTGCCGCAGGCGATGCGCACCGCATTGCCGCCACTGGGCAACAGCTTCATTTCGCTGGTCAAGGACACCGCGCTGGCGGCCACCATTCAGGTGCCGGAGCTGTTCCGCCAGGCACAACTGATTACCGCCCGCACCTTCGAAGTGTTCACCATGTACCTTGCCGCCGCGCTGATCTACTGGATTCTGGCCACGGTGCTGTCGCACCTGCAGAACAAGTTGGAAGAGCGGGTCAATCGGCACGATCAGGAGTCCTGACCCCATGATTGTCGTGGAAAAACTGACAAAGCAGTTCAAGGGTCAAGTCGTGCTCAACGGCATCGATCTGCAAGTGAAAGAAGGCGAGGTCGTGGCGATCATCGGGCCTAGCGGCTCGGGCAAGACCACGTTCCTGCGTTGCCTGAATTTTCTGGAAGAGCCCACCAGTGGCCGGATCAAGGTCGGCGATATCGAGATCGATACCGGCCGCCCGTTGAACCAGCAACAAAGTCTGGTGCGCAACCTGCGCCAGCACGTGGGCTTCGTGTTTCAGAATTTCAACCTGTTCCCCCATCGCACAGCCCTGGAAAACGTTATCGAAGGCCCGATCATCGTCAAGAAGATCCCGCATGCCGACGCCGTCGCCCTGGGCAAGAAACTGTTGGCCAAGGTGGGCCTGGCGGGCAAGGAAGACGCTTATCCGCGCCGCCTCTCGGGCGGCCAGCAACAACGCGTGGCGATTGCCCGCGCGCTGGCGATGGAACCGGAAGTGATCCTGTTCGATGAACCGACCTCGGCACTTGACCCAGAGTTGGTCGGTGAAGTGTTGGCGACGATCCGCGGCCTGGCCGAAGAGAATCGCACGATGGTCATCGTGACCCACGAAATGGCTTTCGCCCGTGACGTGGCCAATCGCGTGGTGTTTTTCGACAAGGGTGTGATCGTCGAACAAGGCGAATCCAAGGCACTATTCGCCAATCCGAAAGAAGAACGCACGAAGCAGTTCCTCAGTAAATTCCTTAATAACTCACACAACTAACACCTTGGTAACACTGCCAACTTCCACGGACGGAAGTTGCGCCAACCGCCCGCCTGCGCATAACAAAATCAAAAAACCATAGTTAATATTTTGTGCGCATGCGCAGTACATATATATATATCCCGCAACAGACTTTCACTGCCAATTCCCCCGCATCCGCCAATGACCCGCCGCACGCCCTCCCCGCGCATCCAAGCCCGACTCACCCTGTATTTATAAGCATTTTCTACTCACCCATAGCGCTTCTTAACTTTAATGCGTAGGACTTTTCTGAATAACATCATATTCCAAGTCTAACTAACAATCGCTATTGACACTGATTCACCCGCACTCTTATCTAGTCACCAAGACGCGCCACCCGTTATTTAAAACAAAATAAGCAATTGCCTTTTTTACTCGCACTTGATGCATTTATTTTTCAGAAACGGACTTCGCTGCAACAACTTCAAGGAGACTCCATGAAAAACATTTCGAACCATCCCGAACTCGCAGCCCCAACCCTGGCGCAATCTCACAAAAGCGACATCAATATCGTATCGGCCTCGCACCTGCTGATCGATGTGCCGCCCTACCCTGCGATGGACGAAGGCGACCTCATCGAACTGTTCTGGGACAACTGCTACGTCGCCTCCAGGGTGGTCACGCCCGACGATGTAGGCCGTTCCGTCCACTTGCGCGTACCGGAGAGTTTCATTGCCAATGGCGCCTCGCGCATTCATTACCGGATCATGCAGATTGGCCGGGGGCCGGCGGTATCGGCTGTCGGACGCGTTCGGGTCAAGCTCGATTGTCCGGGTGGCGAACCTTCCAACCTGTGCGGCGACGAAAACCAACGCCTGGCCCCCGTGAGCATCCCTGAAACGATTCGCCGCCAGGGCGTGAATCCCAACCAGATCAAACGCGGCGTGCCGCTGACCATCGAGCCGTACCTGAACATGGCGGCGGACGACGAAATCACCCTGCGCTGGGGCGATGTGCGCATGGACTTGCCACGACTCAAGGCGAGCGACGTGGGCCAGCCGATCCAGGTATGGGTGCCGCCAGCGATCATTATCGAGGCGGGCGAGGATCTGCGACTGGAGGTGACTTATTGCATTCTCGACCGGGTCGGCAACAACTCACGGTGGGCGCCGGCACGTTCGTTGAAAATTGGTTGCGCCGGTTCGTGGCTGAAAGTCGCGAAAAAGCAACGACCCGAGGCCGCACAAGCGCGCTGTTGCTACAGCAGCAAGTGTTGCCCTGCGCACACCACCCCTTCTATATATATTCCTAAAAGTTAGTTCATAACTTTTTTATAAACGCTTAGGGTATATACACCGGACCACCGGACATTCTTGTTTTCTACGCCGCAGCGGCGTTTCCATGAGATGTGAGGTAGGTATGGTCCGGAACACAATCACCCCAGTGCAGATCGCCAGGGCATTGCGCGCAGCCAAGGAGCGGCACTGATGTCCAGTCTGGCAGATGCAATTGTCCAGAGTGATCTGGATATCGCCCCCCTGTTGTTGCCCGCGCAAGTGCTGCGCAACGACGCACAAGCCATCAAGGCCGCCCACGAACTGGCGCAGATAGCACGCCTGCACGCGGCCAAACGTGACCAGCAGCGCAAGTTGCCCTGGTCGGAAATCGAACAATTCACCCGCAGCGGGCTGGGCAGCATTGGTATCCCGCGGGAGTACGGTGGCCCGCAAGTTTCGTTCGTCACCCTGGCCGAGGTTTTCGCGATCATTTCTGCGGCGGACCCGGCCCTCGGACAGATTCCACAGAACCAGTTCGGCATCCTGAACCTGGTGTTGGGCAGCGCCACTGAAGCGCAGAAAAAACAGCTGTTCAAAAGCGTGCTCGAGGGCTGGCGCATCGGCAATGCCGGGCCGGAGCGAGGCAGCAAGAACACGCTGGACCTCAAGGCGCGCATCACCGCCGATGGCGATGGCTTTGTCCTCAATGGGCAAAAGTTTTACTCCACCGGCGCGCTGTTCGCGCACTGGGTTGCGGTCAAGGCCCTGAACGACGATGGCAGGCAGGTACTGGCCTTCGTCCGTCGCGGCACACCGGGATTGCGCATCGTCGATGACTGGTCCGGTTTCGGCCAGCGCACCACCGCCAGCGGTACGGTTTTGCTCAACAACGTACGGGTCGACGCCGAACTGGTAGTGGACAACTGGAAGATCAATGACAAGCCCAATACTCAGGGCGCCGTCTCGCAATTGATCCAGGCAGCCATTGATGCCGGAATCGCCCGGGGTGCCATCGACGATGCCATCGAGTTCGTGAAAACCCGCTCCCGGCCATGGATCGATGCCAACGTCGACAGGGCCAGTGATGACCTCTATGTGATCGCCGACATCGGCAAACTGAAAATCGAGTTGCACGCTGCCGAAGCCCTGCTGCGCAAGGCCGGACACGTGCTTGATCAGGTCAACGCTGCGCCGCTCACCGCCGAGTCAGCCGCCCGCGCTTCGATTGCCGTGGCCGAAGCCAAGGTGCTGACCACCGAGATCTCACTGTTGGCCAGCGAAAAGCTTTTCGAACTGGCCGGCAGCCGCGCGACCCTCGCCGAATTCAACCTCGACCGCCACTGGCGCAACGCCCGCGTGCACACCCTGCACGACCCGGTGCGCTGGAAGTATCACGCAGTCGGTGCCTATCACCTGAACGGCACGTTGCCGGCTCGCCACTCCTGGATCTGACGACCAGACATCTGGAGAAACACATGACAAGTTCTCATCACGTCGCGGTCCTGACCAGCGATGAGCAAGCCCTGATTGTCGCCAGCGACCTGGCCGACGATTTCAAGCGCGATAGCGCCCTGCGTGACCGCGAGCGTCGACTGCCGCACCCGGAGCTGGAAGTGTTTTCCCGTTCCGGCCTGTGGGGCATCAGCGTGCCGAAAGAGTACGGCGGCGCTGGCGTTTCCAACGTCACCCTGGCCAAGATCATCGCGCTGATTGCGCAGGCTGACGGCTCGCTCGGGCAAATTCCGCAGAACCATTTCTATGCCCTTGAAGTGTTGCGCGTAAACGGCAACGAAGAGCAGAAAAAACGCCTTTACGCCGAAGTGCTGGCCGGTCAGCGCTTCGGCAATGCGCTCGCCGAGCTCGGCACCAAAACCGCTCACGACCGCGTCACCCGCCTCACCCCTGATGTGCAGGGAGCGCGCAAGGGCTATCGCATAAACGGTCGCAAGTTCTACGCCACCGGTGCGATATACGCCCAACGCATCCCGACCTCGGTGATCGATGAAAACGGCGTGCAGCAATTGGCCTTCGTCCCAAGCAACAGCAAAGGCTTGACCGTCATCGACGACTGGAGCGGCTTCGGCCAGCGCACCACCGGTAGCGGCTCGGTGGTGTTCGAAGATGTCTTCGTCGCCGCCGAAGACGTCATCCCGTTTCAAAGCGCGTTCGAGCGCCCGACACCGGTCGGCCCGTTGGCGCAAATTCTCCATGCGGCCATCGACACCGGCATCGCCCGCGCCGCCTACGAAGATGCCCTGCACTTCGTGCGCACCAAGACCCGCCCGTGGATCGACGCCACCCACGAAAAAGCCACCGACGACCCACTGACCCTCAAGAGCTTCGGCCACTTGAGCATTCGTTTGCACGCCACCGAAGCGCTGCTGGAGCGCGCCGGTGAGTTCCTCGACAAGGCCCAGGCCGACACCAACGCCGAAACCGTCGCCGCTGCATCGATTGCCGTCGCCGAAGTTCGGGCCATCAGCAGCGAAATTTCCCTGGCCGCCGGCAGCACCCTGTTCGAATTGGCCGGCAGCCAGGCAACCCTGATGGAACACGGTCTGGATCGCCACTGGCGCAACGCTCGGGTGCATACCCTGCACGACCCGGTTCGCTGGAAGTATCACGCGGTGGGCAATTACTACCTCAACGATGAAAACCCGCCACTGCGGGGGACCATCTGATGGCCAAGAAAAAGATCCTGCTCAATGCGTTCAACATGAACTGCATCGGGCACATCAACCATGGTCTGTGGACGCATCCCCGGGACACCTCGACCCGGTACAAAACCATCGGCTACTGGACCGAACTGGCGCAGCTGCTCGAGCGCGGGTTGTTCGACGGCTTGTTTATCGCCGACATCGTCGGGGTCTACGACGTCTACCAGAATTCGGTGGACGTTCCACTCAAGGAATCGATCCAGCTGCCGGTCAATGACCCGCTGCTGCTGGTCTCGGCCATGGCTGCGGTGACCAAAAACCTCGGCTTCGGCCTCACCGCCAACCTCACTTACGAGCCGCCGTATCTGTTCGCCCGACGCATGTCGACGCTGGATCATCTGAGCCGTGGCCGGGTGGGCTGGAACATCGTCACCGGTTACCTCGACAGCGCCGCCAAAGCCATGGGCCTTAGCGAACAGGTCGAGCACGACCGCCGTTACGACCAGGCCGACGAGTACCTGGAGGTGCTCTACAAACTCTGGGAAGGCAGCTGGGAAAACGCTGCGGTGCTGAACGATCCACGGCAACGCATCTACGCGCAACCGGACAAAGTGCACAAGGTCGAGCACAAGGGCGAGTTCTATCAGGTCGAGGGATATCACCTGTGCGAACCCTCGCCACAACGCACGCCGGTGTTGTTCCAGGCCGGCAGTTCCGATCGTGGTTTGCTGTTCGCCGGCCGACACGCCGAGTGCGTGTTCATCAGCGGCCAGACCAAGGCGTCGACCAAGGTGCAAGTGGACAAAGTTCGCGCCAGCGCTGTCGACGCCGGGCGCAATCGCGAAGACATCAAGGTGTTCATGGGCCTGAATGTGATCGTCGGCGAAACCGAAGAACTGGCCTGGACCAAGCACGCCGAATACCTGAGCTACGCCAGTGCCGAGGCCGGGGTGGCGCATTTCTCGGCCTCTACCGGGATCGATTTTTCCGAGTACGCCATTGACGAACCGATCCAGTACGTCAAAAGCAACGCGATCCAGTCAGCGACCAAAAACCTGCAGAACAATGACTGGACCCGACGCAAAACGTTGCAACAGCACGCCCTCGGCGGGCGCTACATCACCGTGGTCGGCTCGCCGCAGCAAGTGGCGGATGAACTGGAATCGTGGATCGCCGAAACCGGCCTCGACGGCTTCAACCTGACGCGGATCGTCACGCCGGAAAGCTATGTGGACTTCATCGAACTGGTGATTCCCGAGTTGCAACGACGTGGCTCGTACAAGACCGCTTATGACGATGGCAGCCTGCGGGAAAAGCTGTTTCGCGAAGGGGCGCATTTGCCTGAGCAACATACCGGCTCTCACTACCGACACTAACCCGATCGTTCCCACGCTCCGCGTGGGAATGCAGCCAGTGACGCTCCGCGTCACAACCGCAGGGACGCGGAGCGTCCCGAGAGGCATTCCCACGCAGAGCGTGGGAACGATCGCACTGACTGGAAAAAACATCATGACCAAGAAGCTCTTCTCTCACCCAGTCAAAGCACTGGCCCTGGCCCTCGGCCTGTTCAGCTCTGCGGTTTTCGCCGCCGACGCTCCATTGAAAATCGGCACCACCGCCGCCTTCGCCATTCCTCTGGAAGCGGCGGTCGAAGAAGCCGGCAAGCACGGCCTGAAAGTCGAGCTGGTGGAGTTCACCGACTGGATCGCACCCAACGTCAGCCTCGCTGCCGGCGACATCGACGTGAACTACTTCCAGCACATCCCGTTCCTGGAAAACGCCAAGGCTGCCTCCGGTTTCGACCTGGTGCCGTTCGCGCCGGGAATCATCAACAACGTCGGTCTCTACTCGAAAAAATACAAAAGCTTCGACGAGCTGCCGCAAGGCGCCAGCGTCGCCATCGCCAACGATCCGATCAACAGCGGTCGTGGTTTACAGTTGCTGGCCAAGGCTGGCCTGATCACCCTCAAACCCGGTGTCGGCTACAAGGCCACCGAAGAAGACATCATCGCCAACCCGAAGCAAATCAAGATTCTCCAGGTTGAAGCCGTGCAACTGGTGCGTGCCTACGACGACGCCGATCTGGTCCAGGGTTACCCGGCCTACATTCGATTGTCGAAGACCTTCGATGCCGGTTCTGCCCTGCTGTTCGACGGCCTCGATCACAAGGAATACGTGATTCAATTCGTGATCCAGCCGAAGAGCAAAACCGACCCGCGCCTGATCAAGTTCGTCGACATCTATCAGCATTCGCCAGCCGTTCGCGCCGCTCTGGATAAAGCCCATGGCAAGCTCTATCAAGCCGGTTGGGAGAGTTGAGCATGACGGCTGCCACGCAACGGCGACTGGAAACTCCAGCGCCTCACAAAGCACAACAGACCGAGTTGCACCCAGCGCTCAATAGCGCTCACGTGCGCTTCATCGGCCTGGGTAAAACCTACGACGGCAAACAAGGTCCGGTGGCCGCGCTGCACGGCATCGACCTGGCGATCCAGCACGGTGAAGTGTTCGGCATTATCGGTCGCAGCGGCGCCGGCAAGTCGTCGTTGATCCGCACCATCAATCGCCTTGAGCAACCGAGCTCGGGCCGGGTGCTGATCGATCAGATCGACATCGGCGAGTTCGATGAGGACCGCCTCGTAGCGCTGCGCCGGCGCATTGGCATGATCTTCCAGCACTTCAATCTGATGTCGGCCAAGACGGTTTGGCAGAACGTCGAACTGCCCCTGAAAGTCGCCGGTGTCGCCAAGGAAAAACGCGAGCAAAAGGTCCGCGAGCTGCTGGAATTGGTGGGCCTGCAAAGCAAGCACAAAGCATACCCGGCGCAGTTGTCCGGCGGTCAGAAACAGCGTGTCGGTATCGCCCGCGCGCTGGTGCACGACCCGGCGATTCTGCTGTGTGACGAGGCCACTTCCGCACTGGACCCGGAGACCACGCAGTCGATCCTCGGCCTGTTGCGCGAGATCAATCAACGCCTGGGGCTGACCATCATTTTGATCACCCATGAAATGGCGGTGATCCGCGAGATCTGCGATCGCGTCGTCGTCCTCGAACATGGCCGGATCGTTGAACAAGGCCCGGTGTGGGAAGTGTTCGGCAATCCGCAGCACGAAGTCAGCAAGACCTTGCTCGCGCCGTTGCAACATGTCCTGCCGCCGGAGCTGCAAAGCCGTTTGCAGCCTCAACCGCGGTCTGCCGAAGACGCTGTGGTACTGCGCCTGCAATTTACCGGAGCGGCCCAGGCTGAACCGGACCTGGCCGCGCTGTTCGCCGCTCTCGGTGGACGCGTGCGTCTGTTGCAGGGTGGCGTGGAACGGATTCAGGGACACGCGCTTGGGCAACTGCTACTGGCAGTGACCGGATCATCCCACGCTGCCGAAGAACTGCAGCAACGCGCCGGCCGTTGGGCGCAACAGGTGGAGGTATTGGGTTATGTGGTTTGATCGCTTGCTGCAAGGCTTCATCGACACGTTTCTGATGGTCGGAGTGTCATCGCTGATCGCCCTGCTGGCGGGTATTCCGCTGGCGGTGATCCTGGTCACCAGTTCCAAGGGCGGCATCTACGAAGCCCCGGCGCTTAATCGCGCATTGGGCGCTTTCGTCAACCTGTTCCGCTCAATCCCGTTCCTGATTTTGATGGTCGCGCTGATCCCCTTCACCCGCCTGATCGTCGGCACCACCTACGGCGTCTGGGCGGCTGTGGTGCCGCTGACCATCGCCGCGACACCGTTCTTTGCGCGTATTGCCGAGGTCAGTCTGCGTGAAGTCGACCATGGCTTGATCGAAGCGGCGCAAGCCATGGGTTGCCGGCGCGAGCACATCGTCTGGCACGTGCTGTTGCCGGAAGCGCTACCGGGGATTGTCGGTGGATTCACCATCACCCTGGTGACCATGATCAATTCGTCGGCCATGGCCGGGGCGATCGGTGCGGGCGGCCTGGGTGACATCGCCTATCGGTATGGCTACCAGCGCTTTGACAGCCAGATCATGTTGACGGTGATTGTGTTGCTGGTGGCGTTGGTGGCGGTGATTCAGTTGGGCGGGGATCGGTTGGCGCGGGGGCTCAACAAGCGCTGAGTAGGCTGGGGGATGGAGGCGCTTTTGTGGCGAGGGAGCTTGCTCCCGCTCGATTGCGCAGCAATCGCAAAAACTGACACCCGCATGTTTCTGATACACCTCTTTGAATGGTCTGGGGGCTTCTTCGCAGCCCAGCGGGAGCAAGCTCCCTCGCCACAAAGCGTGTTTGTCCTGCATAACAGCTTCCTGGCCAAGAGGGATTACTGGACGCAGAAGGGAAGTTTTCCCACAGAGAAATCGGCAATTCCGAAGGCCCGATTCCTTTCCTTTGCAGGACATTTCCTAGATCATTTCGCTCGCTTGCGCCTGGCAAATTCGCTGGCTAGTCTCGGTTCGTCACTGCTCATCAGTGAACGGGTTTAGTCGCCCGGTTCCTCTAGGCGTACAGCGTCACCTCTTTCAGGTGTTTTTTATTGCCTGAATTTTATGGTGGCTGTGCGCAGGGCACCTTCGGGTGCGCCGGTATTCCTAGAGGCCGGTCGACTAACCTGCGTGCAGCCGCCACCCCTGTTCGTTTAGTCGCGATATCGGTTACCCATGTAGGCGCTGCCGTAGGTTGCGATCTTTTGAAGCGCGAAAGCGCTTATAGTCGGCACAACTCCTTTACCTGCGCAGCCGACCATGAAACAAACCCCCGACGACCTCAAGCAGATCACCGCCACCACTCTGGGCCATTACAACTCGGTCGCTGAGAACTTTCGTGAGGGGACACGCGATCACGATGTCAGCCAGAACATCGATGCGCTGTTACGGCACATTCAAGGCACGGCGCCATTCGACATTCTCGATTTTGGCTGCGGTCCCGGTCGTGATTTGCAGACGTTTACGCGCATGGGCCATCGGGCCGTCGGACTGGACGGTTCGGAAAGGTTCGCGCAAATGGCCCGTGACGACAGTGGCTGCGAAGTCTGGCAACAGGACTTCCTGAAGCTCGACTTGCCGGCCGAGCGTTTCGACGGGATTTTTGCCAACGCGGTGTTGTTTCATGTTCCGCGACAGGAACTGCCGCGGGTGTTGAAACAGTTGTGGGGAACGTTGAAACCGGGAGGGGTGTTGTTCAGTTCCAATCCTCGTGGCGAAAATCAGGAAGGCTGGAACGGGCCACGGTATGGGGCGTATCACGATCTTGCGGCCTGGCAACAGCTGCTGACCGAGGCGGGCTTTGTCGAGCTGGAGCATTACTACCGGCCGGCGGGGCTGCCGCGCGAGCAGCAGCCCTGGCTGGCGAGTGTCTGGCGGCGCGTCGACTGATCGTTCCCACGCTCTGCGTTGGAATGCAGCCAGTGACGCTCTGCGTCATGCCGCAGGGACGCGGAGCGTCCCGAGAGGCGTTCCCACGCAGAGCGTGGGAACGATCACTGCGCGGCGTCTTTCTTCGGCTCGCGAATCTTGTACCAGGCCACATACAGTGCCGGCAAAAACAGCAGCGTCAGCAAGGTAGCAACGATGATCCCGCCGATCATTGCGTAGGCCATCGGTCCCCAGAACACTTCCCGGGCAATCGGGATCATGCCCAGGCTCGCCGCCGCGGCGGTGAGCAAAATCGGGCGCCGCCGGTGTTCGGTAGCTTCCACCACGGCATCCCATGGTGAAGAACCGTCGGCGATGAACGTGTCGATCTGGGTTACCAGGATCACCGAGTTGCGGATGATGATGCCGATCAGCGCCAGGATGCCGAGTATCGCCACAAAGCCCATTGGCGTTCCGGTCGGCACCAGCGCCAACACCACGCCGATCAAGCCCAGCGGCGCGACGCTGGCTACCAGGAACATCTTCTGCACGCTGTGCAGCTGAATCATCAGAAAGGTGGCCATCAGGAATATCATCAACGGCACGACTTTGTTGATCGGCCCCTGGGCCTTGGCACTCTCCTCCACCGTACCGCCCGTGGCGACCTTGTACCCCGCAGGCAATGCGGCGGCGTACTTGTCGATGTCCGGTTTGAGCAGCTTGACCAGATCGGTTGGCTGAATATCACCGATCACTGCGGTCTTGATGGTGATTGTCGGTTTGCGGTCGCGACGCCACACAAGCGGTTGCTCCAGTTCGTAACGCACCGAGGCAAACGCGAGCAGGGGAATCGAGGTGCCGCCCGGCGTGAGAATTTGCAGGTTCTGCAGGGTTTCCGGCGAGCCCCGTTCTGCATCCACGGCGCGGCCGACCACATTGATCAGGTAGATATCGTCGTCGACCTGCGTCACCGTCGAGCCAGTGACGATGCTGTTCATCAGGTTCGCCACGTCTTCGGAAGACAAGCCGAGCTGGCGAGCCTTGTCTTGGGCGATATCGATGCGCAGCACCTTGCCAGGCTCGTTCCAGTCGAAAATGATTTCGCCGATGTGCGGGTTCTTGTCCAGCTGGCTGGCCAGATCGATGGCGTGCTTGCGCACCTGGTCGATGTCCGGGCCGCTGACGCGGTACTGGATCGGCCGCCCCACAGGCGGGCCTAACTCCAGCGCCTGGACGAAACTGCCGATACCCACGAAATCATTGCGCAGACGTTCACGCAGCCGATCGCTGAGGGCGGCGCGCGTCTCGAAGTCTTTGGCGACGATCACCAGTTGCGCGTAATACGGGTTCTGCAGTTGCTGGTCGAGGGGCAGATAAAAACGAATCGCACCCTGGCCGACGTAACTACTCCAGCGCACGATATCCGGGTCACCCTTGAGCGTCGCCTCGAGCTTGTCCACGGCCTTGCGGGTTTCATCGATCGAGGCGTTTTGTGGCAGGTTCAGATCCACGAGGATTTCCGGGCGATCCGAGGCCGGAAAGAATTGGTTCTGTACAAACTGCATACCCACAACCGACAGCGCGAACAGCAGCACCGTGATGCCGATCGCCCACCACCGGTTGCGCATGCACCACAACAGACCGCCGTTGAATGCCCGCCCCAGTCGACCGGGCTCCGCCGCGTGCGGCTTCACATTGGCACTGAGGATGTGCACGCCGATGACCGGCGCAAACAGCACCGCGACCACCCACGAAACCATCATCGCGACGGCAATTACCGCGAACAGGGTAAAGGTGTATTCGCCGGCCGAGCTGCCATTCAAACCAATGGGGACGAAACCGGCGACGGTCACCAGCGTGCCGGTGAGCATCGGGAACGCGGTCGAGGTGTAGGCAAAAGTCGCAGCCTGTTCCTTGGACTCGCCCAGCTCCAGACGCGAGACCATCATCTCGACCGTGATCATTGCGTCATCCACCAGCAGGCCCAGCGCGATGATCAACGCACCGAGGGAAATCCGCTGCATGGTGATTCCGCTGTACTCCATGAACACGAACACCATGGCCAATACCAGCGGGATCGAGCAAGCCACCACCAAGCCAGCACGCAAGCCGAGGCTGATGAAGCTGACCACCAAGACGATCACTACGGCTTCAAACAACGCACTGGTGAAGCCGCCAACTGCGGCTTCTACCACAACAGACTGATCGGACACGTTGTGCACACCGACACCCATCGGCAGGTTGGCAGTGAGCTCATTAATACGCTGATGCAGGGCCTTGCCGAATTCCTGGATGTTGCCCCCGGTCTGCATGGCTATGGCCAGACCGATAGCCTGTTGGCCATTGAAGCGGAATTCCGGCGTCGAGGGGTCGACGTAGCCTCGGCGGATATCGGCTATATCGGCCAGACGATAAAAGCGATCATTGAGTCGCAGATTGACGTTGGCCAGATCCTTCTCGGAAATGAACTGCCCTGACGTGCGTACGGAAATCCGCTCGGGTCCCGCCTCGATCACCCCGGCCGGGGTCACGGCGTTTTGCGTTTGCAGACTTTGCACAACCTGTTGCTCATCGATACCCAGCGCCGCCAGTTTGCGGGTCGAGAAGTTCAGGTACAGGACTTCGTCCTGCTGGCCAATCATCTCGATCTTGCCCAAGCCCGGTACGCCGCGGATATCGGCACGGGCCTGTTCGACGTAGTCGCGCAATTGGCGCAATGTCAGACCGTCGGCGGTAAAGGCATAGATCGAACCGAACACGTCACCGAATTCATCGTTGAACGACGGTCCCTGAATGCCTTGTGGAAACGAATAACGGATGTCGCCGATCTTCTTGCGCACCTGGTACCAGATTTCCGGAATGTCCTTGGCCTTGGTCGTGTCGCGCAAGTAAACGTAGACCGTGGACTCACCCGGTCGGGTATAGCTTTTCACGTAGTCGAGCGAGTCGAGTTCTTCGAGTTTTTTCTCGATGCGGTCAGTGACCTGCTTGAGGGTTTCCTCCTGGGTCGCACCTGGCCAGCGGGTCTGGATAACCATGGTCTTGATCGTGAAGGAAGGGTCTTCCTCGCGCCCCAGGTTCAGGTATGAAAACACGCCCATCAGCAATGCGACGAACATCAGATACCAGACAAACGACTGATGTTTGAGCGCCCATTCGGATAAGTTGAAACTCCCTTTCATTGTGGGCTGCCCTCATCTACTTTCACTTTTTGCCCCGGTTTGAGGCTGTTGACTCCCGCACTGACAATCCGCTCGCCGGACTTCACGCCGCTGGCGACTACGACGGTGCGGTCCGTGCGGCTGATGATGCTGACATCCCTGGGAGAAACGGTTTGCGCCTGGGCATCGATTACCCAGATGCGCGACTTGCCTTCGACTTCCTGCAACGCGCTCAGAGGCAATTCGATCTGCGGCTTGATCGCCGAAATCAATGTCACGCTGATCGCCGTGCCCAGGCGAAATCCGCTGGGTGTTTCGGAAAGGGTCAGGCGCGCGCGTCGGGTACGGGTTGCACTTTGTGCCTGGGGCTCGATTTCCCGCACGATAGCCGTGGTGTTGATCTCCGGGCTCAATTGCGAAGCAACCTGGAACACCACGTCTTCGGGTAACTGATCGACCAGGGTGTCCGGCAGATCGATCACCGCCTCCTTGATGTCCGGTCGCGCCAGGGTAACCACTTGCTGGCCAGCGGTGACCACTTGTCCGGCTTCGGCCATCCACGCGGTGACGACCGCTTTGTGATCGGCACGCAATTCAACGTAGTTGAGTTGATCCTTGGCCTGGCTGACCGCTGCCTGAGCCTGGTCCAGCGAGGCCTGGGTGGTCTTCAGGTCAGTCAGTGCAGCGTCGAGTTGCGCCTGGGAACCCACGCCTTGATCGAACAGGCTCTGCTGTCGCCGGGCGGTGGCCTGGGCGTTGATCAGATTCGCCCGGATGCTCGCCAGGTCGCCCTCTGCCGAGCGCAATTGGTTCTGCTGATCCGTAGGGTCCAGCGAGGCAAGCAACGCCCCCTTGTCGACCTCCGCGCCGACATCGACGCTACGGCTCGCGATGCGTCCCGGTACACGGAAACCGACATTGCTCTCATAGCGGGCCTGGATGCTCCCCGCGAATCGGCCAAGGTTTTGTTCACCCAGTGCCTCGACCTTGATCGACAACACCGGTCGAACCGGCTCCGCTGGCGCTTCTTTTTCCGAACAGGCCACCAGCATCACACTGGTCAGTACCAGTAACAGATGCTTCATGGTTGACTCTCCGCGGCCAATTCCTTGTAGGTGTCTTCAGCGATTTCCACCGTCACGCCGGGATGCAGCAACTGGCCACCGGCAACGACGACTTTTTCACCTCCTTTGAGGCCCTCGCTGATGATGACTTTACCGGTCAGATAGCGGCCGACGGTGACGGTATGCAACTGCGCCTTGCCGTCGCCGTCTACCAGCCATACCGCGGGCTCGCTGATTTTTTTGGTCAGCGCCGACCACGGCAACTCCACCGCGGACTTGCCCCGGGTATTGGCTGTGGCACTCACCACCGAACCCAGTTGCATGCCGGGCGGCAAGCTGTCGAGGGTGACTTTGACTTGCACAGTGCCAGTCTGCTCCGAGACCGCCGGGGTGATCTCGCGGACTGTACCGGTGGTTTTGATCGCCGGATTGTCGAGCAGGCTGACCACCACACCCTTGTCTGATGGTGGTTCGGCCAGCAGCGATTCATAGACGTTGAACACCGCATCGCGCGCACCGTCCTGGGCCAGGCTGAAGATCGGCACGGTGGCCTGAACCACCTGCCCGACCTCTGCCTGGCGCGCAGTGATCACGCCCGGTGCATCCGACATCAACGCGGTGTAACTCAGCTGCTCACGGGCATTGGCCAACTGCGCCTGGGCCGCCGCGAGTGAGCTTTGGCTACTGCGCAATGCCGCCTGCGCAGAGTCGTACTCGCTTTGGCTGGTATAACCCTTGGGCAACAGTTTTTGCTGGCGCACGAAAGACGCGGCGTTCTGTTTGACCTTGGCCTGCTCGGCCACCACTTGAGCCTGTGCCGAGTCGAGACTGGTTTGCAGGTCCTTTGGATCGAGCCGGGCAAGGACCTGCCTGGCCGCGATCCGGTCACCCACATCAACCGTACGCTGGATGATCTTTCCACTCACGCGAAAAGACAGCTCGGTCTGCACCCGAGCCTGCACATCGCCGGTCAAGGTGATGTTGGCAGCGTAATCGGTGAGTTTGACTTCCTGAACGAAAACCCGTGGCCGAGCCTTCTCGAGCGGTTTCTCTTGGTCGCAGGCACTGAGCAAAACCAGGAGGCTCAGGCCAAGCGCTAATCTCAATCCGGGACCAGCCATGCAGACTCCTTTGCGTTTAACGGGCGCGATTCGTTTGTCAGCTTAGAACAGGGATTAACCTTCGCCTACGCAAATTCAGCTTTTCCTCTTGTACGAGCTGCTGCGGGCTGCGATCTTTTGATCCTGATCAACTCAAAGGCAAGAGATCGTAGCTGCGGCAGCGCCTGCAGGGTCGGCCAATAGGGACATTTTCCATGCTCAACACCCTCGCGGTGGCCAATTACCGCTCGATCAACAAACTGGTGATCCCACTGGGTCGCTTGAACCTGATCACCGGGCCAAACGGCAGCGGCAAATCGAACCTCTACCGCGCGCTGCGCTTGCTGGCGGAAACCGCTCAGGGTGGCGTGGTCAATGCGCTGGCCCGTGAGGGTGGGCTGGGCTCGACCTTCTGGGCGGGACCGCAAACCATCTCCCGGCGTATGCGAAATGGCGAGGTGCCGGTCGAGGCCGGCGTGCGACAGGGCGCCAAACGCCTGCGCTTGGGATTCACCAGTGAGGACTTCGGTTACTCGATCAGTCTCGGCCTTCCTGAATCCAACGGCCACTTCATGCTTCCAGGGCACGACACGCCCATCCCTTCACGGTTCAGCCTCGATCCGCAGATCAAGCGCGAATGCATCTGGAACGGGGCGTTCTATCGTCCGGCAAGTCTGTTGGTGGATCGCGACGGCCCGATGATCCGCAGTCGGGCCGATCGTCAATGGGATGTACTGGCACAGCACACCCCGAATTTCGACAGTCTTTTTGATCAGGTCGGCAGCTTGCGCACCTCGCCGGAAGTTCTGGAACTGCGCGAATTCATCCGCCGCTGGCGCTTCTACGATCACTTTCGCAGTGACGTCGACGCACCGGTGCGCCAACCGCAATTGGGCACCCGTACGCCGGTTTTGCACCACGACGGCCGCGACCTGGCGGCGGCGTTGCAGACCATTATCGAAATCGGCGACCCCGAGGCATTGCGCGACGCGATCAGCGATGCATTTCCCGGTGCACGATTGCACATCGAACCGCTCGCCGGTGGCCGCTTCGCCATCGAGTTTTATCAGGAAGGATTGTTGCGCCCGCTGTCCGCCGCCGAACTGTCCGACGGCACATTGCGCTATCTGCTGCTGGTGGCGGCGCTGCTGACGCCACGCCCGCCGACGCTGATGGTGTTGAACGAACCGGAAACCAGCCTGCATCCGGATCTGTTGCCGGCATTGGCGCGGTTGATTATCCGCGCCTCCGAGCAGTGTCAGGTGTGGGTAGTGTCCCATGCACGGCGGCTGATCTCTGCATTGCAGCAGGACCCGGAATGCAACTGCATCGTACTGGAGAAAACCCTTGGTCAGACCGGGATTGTCGGGCAGCGGATGCTGGACGAACCGGCGTGGTATTGGCCGGATTGAAATTTTTCAGGTTCTCTCAGGTTTGCCGAATAATTTTGCGTTTGGCTACCAGCTTATTCACTGGGTTACCGTCATGTCCGCGTTTGATCCCACGAGTACGGGAAAGTGGATACACAGCACCTGGAGCGGGCAGCGAAGCTGAGGGAAAAAATGATTCCATCTCCATCGCATTGGATCTCGTTGATACCGATGCTACCAATGGATTCACCGCCATCGATTTTTCAGCCAGACTTTTCAAAGCCGGCAATATCGCTGGATTACGCGCCGCCCAATAAGATCCAGCTCTGCTCACAACTGAAACAGCCGTAGCCCCAAGCGTGGAGTAGGCCAGCGGTGCAAGAATGGCAGAGGTCGGATTGATGGCTGCAACGACCGCGCTCCCTATACCGAGAACGCCCCCAACGACGCCAAATGATCCCGCAGAGACGACAGCAATGGCGCCCGCTGATTGTCTCAGGGGTAGTCGATATATGGCGCCGTTCACCAGTGTATCCATTCCAACCTGAAACGGAATGCCGGGTCTGAGCGTTATAACAGAATTGAAAAGAGTCCCAAGGCTGCTGAGGATTCTGGCGATAGCGGTTAACCGCCCCGTTGGATCACTGAAATTCACCGGATCCCCCAGGCAATACGCATACGGATTCAGCCCGCCCCGCCCAAACGGACTCAGACTGTCCGGGCTGTTGAAGCGCATCAGCACCGGATTGAATGCACGATGACCATTGCCCAGCAAATAGTGGCCGGTGACCGGGTCGCCCCTTTCGCCATTGAAACCCAGAAGACTGCCGAGACCGCTTTCGACCCGGCGATGGCCGTAGGGCGAATAGACCTGCCGTAGAGGTGGATGGGTGAGTTGCTGAATGGATCGTTGGTAATCAGTCACCAGCAATCGACTCGCAACATCATCATGATCGCGACGTTGCTCCGCCAGCAGTCGCGATTCTGTTTGAAACACACTCTGGCTGGTGCAGCCGTGCAATTCCGTCACCAAATGTTGGTGACGATACAATCGCTGCATTTTTTCTTTCCCCAATGGCTCCAGCCCGATCAGCAGATCCAGTGCGTCGTAGCCATAGCGGCACAAATATGTGGTCATCGTCAGCACCTCCGTCCAATGATCGTAGCTTGTAACGGCCGGAGGATTCGGGACAGCTGGCAAAACTAGTAGTAATCGAGGAAAAGTGTTTGGCCTGTTTGCCGAGGCGGCGTAAGACGGCTATTTTCCTTTACGCCGTAGGAAGGATCTATTTTTCGATTTGCCCCTCCAAGGACGGACCGTTATTGGCCAGACTCCCTGGCCGAACACTCACAAGGAAGAGAACATGGCAGATGCAAAAGTGCTTGAACCCATGAATCCGCAGGACATCGTAAAGTTATTGGTCGCGTTGCGCAGGGCGTTGCTGGCCAGCACTGCTTGATTTTCAAACACAAAAAAACGCCGACGCTAGCGCTAGCCGTCGGCGTTGGAAACCTTGAAGGGTTTACCTCGCGAATCAGAACGCCGGCAGTACCGCGCCGCTGTACTTCTTCTCGATGAATGCTTTCACTTCCGGGCTGGTCAGGGCTTTGGCCAGTTTCTGGATAGCGGCGCTGTCCTTGTTGTCCTCACGGGCCACCAGGAAGTTCACGTAAGGCGAATCAGCACCTTCGATCACCAGGGCGTCCTTGGTAGGGTTCAACTTGGCTTCCAGCGCGTAGTTGGTGTTGATCATGTCCAGATCAACTTCCTTCAGAACCCGTGGCAACAGGGCCGATTCAAGTTCCTTGAACTTGAAGTTGTGCGGGTTCTTGGCGATATCTTTCGGGGTCGCCAGGGCGTTTTTCGGATCCTTGAGTTCGATCAGACCGGCTTTCTGCAGCAGGATCAACGCACGACCGCTGTTGCTGCCTTCGTTCGGGATAGCGATGGTCGCGCCGTCAGGCAGTTCGGCCAGGGTTTTGTATTTGCTCGAGTAGCCACCGAACGGTTCAACGTGCACACCTTGCACGGTGACCAGGTACTTGGCTTTGTCATCCTTGTATTTGCCGGCGTTGAAGCTGTCCAGATAAGGTTTGGTCTGGAAGTAGTTGGCATCCAGGCGCTTTTCGCCAACTTGCACGTTCGGCTGTACGTAGTCGGTGAAGACTTTGATTTCCAGGTCTACGCCTTCTTTGGCGAGGGTTGGCTTGATCAGCTCAAGGATTTCGGCGTGTGGCACCGGGGTCGCGGCAACCACCAGTTTCTCGCCAGCCTGGGCCAGGCCCGCGGTCAGGGCAGCCGCCAGTGCGGTGAACAACAGAACCTTTTTCATGCAGTGTCCTTATCGAATATCACAGTCGCTTGTGGCGACGGCTATCAGTACGTGTGCCAGTGAAGTGCTATCGCTGGCGTGAAGCGGACAATACCGGGATTTTTTATTCCCGAACAATAACCTTTATTCAGCTTCATATTCCATTTTGTTCATACAGCTCTAGCCCGCGCATTCCCTTGGTTGCGAGACTGCTCGCGAGGGTCGCCAAACGATAACGCAGGGCTCCTGAGACTCTGCGGCGTTCTCGGGTTACAGGAGGCCGGCCTGCTTAAGTATTTGTTTCAGGGCGGCTTTTTCAGACGCGGAGCCCTTGTCGAGTATCTGCTGGAGTTGCCGTTCAATCTGCGCCAGCCCTTCATCCGGCAAATTCAAATGCTCCGGCAAAATCTCGTCGCCGGTACTCACCAACAACGCAAAGTGAATGACATTTTCCAGTTCGCGGGTGTTGCCCGGCCAACTGTGTCGCTCCAGCACGTGTTGCGCGGTTTCGCTGATCAGTGGCACCGGCAGATCGAGGCGTTGGCTGTAGATACCCAGGAAGTATTCGGCCAACGACAGAATGTCGCCGACCCGCTCGCGCAAGGCTGGCAGTTCGAGCTGCCCCTCGCTGAGGTAGTGATAGAGCCGCTCATGGAATTTCCCGGCGGCAACCGCCTGGGCCAGATCGATGCTGGTGGCCGCTACCAGACGCACATCTACCGGGCTCGGCTGCTGGGCACCAACGCGTGTCACTTCGTGGTTTTCCAGCGCGGCGAGCAGTTTGATCTGGATCGGCAGCGGCAAGTCGCCGATTTCGTCCAGGTACAGCGTGCCGCCGTTGGCCGAACCAAACCATCCCGCGCGACTGCTCGCCGAACCGCTGTAGCTGCCTGCGGCATAGCCAAACAATTCAGCATCGGCGTAGGTCGGGCTGATCGCGCCGCAATTGACCGACACAAACAATCCGCCACGATCGCTGGCGCGATGGATGTGCCGCGCCAACAATTCTTTACCGCTTCCCGTTTCGCCACGGATCAGCACCGAGGTCGAGCGCGGCGCCAGTTGTTCCAGCTCCTGGCGCAATTGCCGGGAGCGCGGATCGACGAACACCAACGCCTTGGCGCGAATGCTCAGGGGACTTTTTTCAGCATCGGGAAAGGTCAGCAGCGGCTGACCGAAGGTTTCAAAGCTCATGGCAGACTCCCGCCCAAAACCGCCGGGAGACGGGGGCGTTAACTAAGGAAAGTGTTCAAGCGCGGCGCAGGGCGTGTTGTTCCATGCGGTTCTGCAGGCGATAGAGATAGGCAAATCCCTGCTCCCAACGCTGATGTCCGGACTTGACGTTGATGTGACCGGCACCTGCGAGGATGCCCGCTTCGGCTCCCCAATTGCGCGCCAGCTCCAACGCTCGCGATGCACTGACGGCACTGTCGTTATCGGAACTGACGACCTGGCTGGGAAATGGCAGCAGGTCAGTCGGAATCGGTGCGAAATTACGCAGGGCCGGCGCACAGGCCGGACGCTCGACGTCTGCCGGTGCGACCAGCAAGGCGCCGCGCACCTGCCGCAAGAACTGCACGGGCGCCGTCGCAGCCCAATGGGCGACGGTGATGCATCCCAGGCTGTGGGCAATCAGAATGACCGGAGTGCTGTCAGCCGCGATCGCCTCAGCCAAGGCCGCTACCCAGTCTTCGCGGCGCGGTGTCAACCAGTCGGCCTGTTCGACCCGTGCGCTGTTCGGCAAACTTTTCTGCCAATGGCTTTGCCAATGATCTTCTGGCGATCCTTGCCAGCCCGGCACAA
>NZ_RCOE01000091.1:0-802 GCF_004321495.1 Pseudomonas sp. Sample_10 | reverse complement strand
GTGTTCGAGCGTATGAGCACCGAGCGTGAGCGTGAAGCTCGCGAGCACCGCGCCAAGGGTAACGAGCTGGCTGAAGGCATTCGTGCCGATGCCGATCGTCAGCGCCGCGTGTTGTTGGCGGAAGCCTATCGTGAATCTGAAGAGATTCGTGGTGATGGCGATGCCCAGGCCGCTTCGATCTACTCCAAGGCCTACGGTCAGGATCAGGAGTTCTACGCGTTCTACCGTAGCCTGCGTGCCTACCGTGAAAGCTTCGCGAACAAATCCGACGTCATGGTCCTGGACCCGGGCAGCGACTTCTTCCGTTACCTGGAAAAAGCCAAGCCTTGATACGACGTTGACCTGAATCAGTCCGCCCGGCGGCTAAAACCTCGGGCGGGGTGATCCTTTGGGAAAACGTGTGTATGATGCGGCAGCCGGGAAATTCCCGGCTTTTTTGCGTCTGCACGTTTGATTGCTGTTTTTGTGCAGGCGCCCGAGTTGAATGACTCGACAGGTTTTTCGAGGAAAGTGGTTGGCGAAGCCGGATTCAGGCTTTTCGCCCCGTTGTTCATGCGCGTGGTTTGCACATGAGCCGATCATTTTCTGCTTCACTCAAGGCTCGCCCAAAGGCTTGTCGCCCGGATCATAGGGGAATGGCGTAATGGCAACGGTAGACCGCTGGCTGCTGCCAGATGGCATCGAAGAAGTACTGCCACCGGAAGCTGCGCGTATTGAAGTCGCGCGTCGTCAGGTGTTGGATCTGTTCCAGAGCTGGGGTTACGAGTTTGTCGTGACTCCCCATATCGAGTACCTGGAATCC
>NZ_RCOE01000189.1:0-29807 GCF_004321495.1 Pseudomonas sp. Sample_10 | reverse complement strand
GTCGCGCTGCCGATCAGCTCCGCTCGATCCGCATTACCCGCAACTACACCAAACATGCCGAGGGATCTGTACTGGTCGAGTTCGGTGATACCAAGGTCATCTGCACCGTCAGCGTCGAAAACGGCGTGCCGCGCTTTCTCAAGGGCCAGGGCCAGGGTTGGCTGACCGCCGAGTACGGCATGCTGCCACGCGCCACCGGCGAGCGTAACCAGCGTGAGGCGAGCCGCGGCAAGCAAGGCGGCCGTACCCTGGAAATCCAGCGCTTGATCGGGCGTTCCCTGCGTGCTGCGCTGGACATGTCCAAGCTGGGCGACGTCACCCTTTACGTTGACTGCGATGTGATCCAGGCCGATGGCGGTACTCGCACCGCGTCCATCACCGGCGCCATGGTCGCCCTGGTCGATGCCTTGAAAGTGATCAAGAAGCGCGGCGGCCTCAAAGGCGGCGACCCGCTCAAGCAAATGATCGGTGCGGTGTCGGTCGGCATGTACCAGGGCGAGCCAGTGCTCGACCTTGATTACCTGGAAGATTCGGCGGCAGAGACCGACCTGAACGTGGTGATGACCAGCACTGGCGGGTTCATCGAAGTTCAGGGCACTGCCGAAGGCGCACCGTTCCAGCCGGAAGAATTGAATGCCATGCTGGAACTGGCAAAGAAAGGCATGAACGAGATTTTCGATCTGCAAAAGGCTGCGCTGGCAGACTGATCGGACCGAAGTACACAAGGAGGACGCCATGAGTGAAGAACAACAGCTGCTTCCCACCCCGAGCAAAGAAGTTCGGCAGTGGGCAATGTTTTGTCACTTGTCTGCCTTGTTGGGGATCTGGATTCCGTTCGGTACCCTGATCGGCCCGTTGATTCTCTGGCAGATGAAGCGTGAGATGGACCCGTTCGTCGATGCGCAAGGCAAGGAGGCGCTGAACTTTCAGATCACCGTCGCCATTGCTTCTGCCATTTGTTTCCTGCTGATGGTGGTGATTGTCGGGTTCTTCCTGTTCGGTCTGGTGGCGATAGGTGCGTTGGTACTGACGATTATCGCCGGGGTCAAGGCTAACGAAGGGTTTCCGTATCGGTATCCGTTTACGTGGCGGTTGATCAAGTAAGCCTCTAGATGCTGTTAGCGAAATGCCCCGACTTGTCGGGGCATTTGCGTTTTTATTATCAAGTTACTTGTTTTTGTAATCTGCGCTTACTTCTTTACATGTTTGGTCACAACTGCAAGACATCAGCTCTTCCCGCATCCTTGGCAGTAAGAGTTTACGATTGTTAAAGTTGTCGCACGAAATACCTCTAGGAAATATTTCGATATATTCAGGCCATTGACGGATCCTGAAAGTAAAAGCAATCAGCGTTGAAAACAATCAACCTGTTCAATAGGCGTGTCCAGGTAAACAGTTCGCCTCTGAATGAAAATCCAAGATTATCCCAATGGTTCAACTCGATTTTTATGGAACACTTGTCGCCGCTTCCTTGGTTCTTTTGCTGGGGCGCGGGCTCGTCACACGTGTCGGCTTTTTGCGCGCTTACAATATTCCTGAGCCTGTAGCAGGCGGCTTATTGGTAGCCTTGGTTCTTTTGGTATTACGATCGCTCGATATGGAAGTCCGATTTGATACCTCGCTACAAACGCCATTGATGTTGGCGTTTTTCGCCACGATCGGGTTGAGTGCAGACTTCGCCAGCCTGAAAAAAGGCGGACGCATAGTGGGAATGTTTGTATTGGCGGTCACCGGCTTGCTGGTGGTGCAGAACGCCATGGGCATTGGATTGGCAACGGCTTTGGGGCTCGATCCCCTGATGGGGCTGCTGACAGGCTCGGTGACGCTGGCGGGTGGTCACGGTACCGGGGCTGCATGGGGGGCGACGTTCAGTGAGAAGTACGGTCTGGCTTCCGCCTCTGAACTTGCGATGGCCTCTGCGACGTTTGGCTTGGTGCTGGGCGGTTTGATTGGTGGGCCGGTCGCTCGCCTGCTCATCAAACGGACTCAGGTGCCCGGCTGCCGCGAGCAAGACAAGCCGCGGATGCCAAAAGGCTTCGAGCAACCGAACAAAGAACGCTCAATCACCCCGTTTTCCTTCATTGAAACACTCGCACTGATCGCGGTCAGCTTACTCGCGGGCAATCTCCTCAATGGCATGCTCCGCGAAACCGCATTTGAGTTGCCGACGTTCGTCTGCGTATTGTTTGTGGGTGTACTTTTACGAAACGGGCTTTCAGCGTTGGGCTTGTACCAGGTGTTCGAGCGCGAAGTCTCTGTGTTGGGGAATGTCAGTTTGTCGCTGTTCCTGGCGATCGCGCTGATGTCACTCAAGTTGTGGGATCTGGCGGCACTGGCCTTGCCGTTCTTTATAATTCTGGCCGCGCAAACGATGGTCATGGCGCTATTTGCGATATTCGTAACATTCAGAATCATGGGCAGTAATTACGACGCGGCCGTGCTGGCGGCAGGGCATTGCGGCTTTGGATTGGGTGCAACACCAACTGCCATCGCCAACATGCAGGCCGTGACACAGCGCTATGGACCTTCGCAAATAGCGTTTCTGGTTGTGCCGATGGTGGGGGCTTTCTTTATCGACATTATCAATGTCATCGTGATCAAGTTGTATCTAGTGCTGCCGTTTTTCGGCGCTGCTTGAAGTACCGGTCACTGAGGACCGCCATAAAAAATGCCCGTATCCTGCGATACGGGCATTTTTTTTATCTTCGAACAACGTCGAATTTCATTGTCAGCGACAAGTGTTTAGATCGTCAGCGTCCAATCGTAGTCCACGATCAGCGGCGCATGCTGCGAGAACCGTGGCTGGCGCGGCAAGCGTGCGCTGCGTACGAAGCGGCGCAGACCCGGGGTCAGCAGCTGGTAATCGAAGCGCCAGCCGAGGTTGAGCATTTCGGCCTGTTCGTTGTCTGGCCACCAGCTGTACTGGTCACCTTCACGGCTGACTTCGCGCAGGGCATCGACATACCCCATATTGCCGACAATCTCGTCCATCCAGGCCCGTTCAGGCGCCAGGAAGCCCGGAGATTGCTGGCTGTCGCGCCAGTTCTTGATGTCCAGCTTCTGTTGCGCCACATACAGCGAGCCACAATAAATGTACTCGCGGCGTTTGCGCCGTTGCTTGTCCAGGTACTTGGCGAAGTCATCCATAAGCTTGAACTTCTGGTTCAAGTCTTCATCGCCGTTCATGCCCGATGGCAGCAACAAGGTTGCAATACTGACTTTGTCGAAATCGGCTTGCAGGTAGCGCCCGTAGCGGTCGGCCGTCTCGAAACCGAGACCGCTGATGACAGCCTTCGGTTGCAACCGCGAGTACAAAGCCACGCCACCTTGGGCGGGGACTTCGGCGTCGCAGGCATAAAGGAAGTATCCATCCAGTTGGAAGGCTGGATCGTCCAGTTCAAAGGCGGAGGCACGGGTGTCCTGCAGGCAGATGACGTCGGCATTCTGTGCTTGCAGCCAACTGAGCAAACCTCGCTCGACTGCAGCCTGAATACCATTGACGTTCACACTGATGATCCGCATAAATGGCCCCAAAAATCGCGTGCGTGTATGATACACGGCGTCAAGCTAATTAGCTAAATCCGTGGTATTTGGGGTTTTTTTCATGCAAGCGTATCAGCGCGATTTCATTCGTTTTGCCATCGATCGCGGCGTTTTGCGCTTCGGTGAGTTCACCCTGAAGTCCGGGCGTACCAGTCCTTACTTCTTCAATGCGGGCCTGTTCAATTCAGGTTCGGCCCTGGCGCAGCTGGGTCGTTTCTACGCCGCTGCCATCGCCGAAAGCGGTATTGCGTTCGATGTTCTGTTCGGTCCTGCCTACAAAGGCATCCCTTTGGCGGCGACCACGGCCGTGGCATTGGCCGAGCATCACAACCGTGACCTGCCATGGTGTTTCAACCGCAAGGAAGCCAAGGCCCACGGCGAGGGCGGCAGCCTGGTCGGCGCGCCTTTGACCGGCGATGTGCTGATCATCGACGACGTGATCACCGCCGGCACCGCTATCCGCGAAGTGATGCAGATCATCGCTTCCCAGGACGGCGCCAAGGCAGCTGGCGTGCTGATTGCCCTGAACCGTCAAGAACGTGGCAATGGTGAGTTGTCGGCGATCCAGGAAGTCGAGCGTGATTTCGGTATCCCGGTGATCAGCATTGTCTCGTTGAACCAGGTGCTGGAGTTCCTGGCCGATGATCCGCAGCTCAAGCAGCATTTGCCGGCGGTTGAAGCCTACCGCGCGCAGTTCGGCGTCTGACCACAATCCCCCTGTGGGAGCGAGCCTGTGTGGCGAGGGAGCTTGCTCCCGCTGGGCTGCGTAGCAGACCCAAAAAGTTTGTGAGTGCTGCGCACTCAAGCGGGAGCAAGCTCCCTCGCCACAAAAAGTGGATTGTCGCAGGGATTGCAGGCAGAAAAAGACCCCGCTCAGCCAGGCTGAGTGGGGTCTTTTGTTTTGAGTCGTCAGCGCAGTTTTCGCCATTTTCCGACCAGTTTTAATGCCAACCCCAGGTTGAACAGCGCAAACACCAGCAGTGCCACGACGACTAACACGTAAAGCGTTCGGTCCACGTTGAAATCCCATAGATCCAGCGTGCTGCTTCTCATGATCCTCACGGCGGCTGGCAAGTTGACGTAAAACAGCGCCATGAAGGCGCACGTCAGCGGTACGGCGCGGCTAAACAAAACCCCCAGCACTTTCCCCCGGCTGCGTTTTCTGGCCAACGGGCCTGACTCTTTGTCATCCAGTTCCAGCGCCTCATGCAACCGTGGCCAAGCCAGGTTGAACATGAATGTGGTCAGGGTCAGCAGCAAGCCGCTGACCGCGACAATGTCACTGAACGGCATTGAGCCTCAGGGTTTGGCACAACAAAGCGTGGGAGTCTTCGCTGATTTCGAACTGCCCGGCACTGCCCTTGCGTTTGGTAATGGGTTTGAAGGTCGGCTCGTTTTGTGTGATCAGCATGTTCAGCTCATCGCGAATCACGTCTGAACTGATCACCACCAGATAAACCGTCTGCGCATGCTCGGCCGTTTCGATCACTGATCGCATGCTGTGCTGGAGGATCTCGTCCAGTTGATTGCGAAACCGTGAAACCGTGTTTTTCAACAGGGTTTTACTCTGGCTCTGCGTCAGTTGGAAAATCGTCGATATCTGCGATTCAGTGGGCAACGTTTGCCCAAAGTAACTTTGAATCAGGTAGAGCAATCGATCCTGCTTGGCCTCATCGGCCCTGCTGGGCATGCCGCCTTCGACCAGCATCTTCAGGTATTCGGTCAGGCTCGCCTTGGCTATTCGCTCCAGGGCATGGGCGATTTCGCCGTCGGAAATCCTCAAGGTCTTTTTCACCGGCTCCTTCTGCTCGAGGTTGAAAGCCTGGGCATCGATCGTGAACGAGATCTGCATGGTTCAGACCTCCGTGATTACTTGGCAGGCTCGTTTGGGTACGGATCTGCCACGGCATCACCTTGGCCAGTCAGGATGTTCCAGCCATTGAGTACGTGGGTCCCTGGTTGGAAGTCCGGGCACGGTGGAAGAGAAGTCTTTGATTGATTGCTGTATTCGCGCCCGCAATCTGCGCATGCGTAGGTGCCTGCTGAAACGTCGCTGCCGTAGGGAACGTAGTCTTTTTGCATGGGGAAGATCTCCTGTGGATTCAGGGAAGATCGTATGCAGATTGTTTCTTTTGGGATGTCGGACGTTTCGCTTATTTGCGTCGGGCAATTCCTGTAGGCATAAAAAAGATCGCAGACTTGTTCAACTCCTACGGAAGTTTCGTACATCCGAAACCATCCAGTTGGAGCTGCCGCAGGCTGCGATCTTTTTCGTCTTTATTGATCAGGGACGCTTGCGATTGCTGATCAGGGTGCCCACGCCGGTATCAGTGAAGATTTCCAGCAGAATCGCGTTCGGTACGCGCCCATCGATGATCAGCGAGCTGCCCACGCCGCCCTGGACGGCTTCCAGTGCGCAACGGATCTTCGGCAGCATGCCGCCGTAGATGGTGCCATCGGCGATCAGATCGTCGACCTGTTGGGTGGTCAGGCCGGTCAGGACCGTCCCCGACTTGTCCATCAGGCCGGCGATGTTGGTCAGCAGCATCAACTTCTCGGCTTTCAGCGCTTCGGCGACTTTACCGGCCACCAGGTCTGCGTTGATGTTGTACGACTCACCGTTGGCGCCGACGCCGATTGGCGCGATCACCGGGATGAAATCGCCCTTGACCAGCAGGTTGAGCAGGTCGGTATTGATGCCGACGACTTCGCCCACATGGCCGATGTCGATGATTTCCGGCGTGGTCATTTCCGGGGTCTGGCGGGTGACGGTGAGCTTCTTCGCACGAATCAGCTCGGCGTCTTTACCGGTCAGGCCGATGGCGCTGCCGCCATGTCGGTTGATCAGATTGACGATGTCCTTGTTGACCTGGCCGCCCAGGACCATTTCCACCACGTCCATGGTCGCGGCGTCGGTGACGCGCATGCCGTCGACGAAATGGCTTTCGATCGACAGGCGCTTGAGCAGATCACCGATCTGCGGGCCGCCACCGTGCACGACCACCGGGTTGATGCCCACGGCTTTCATCAGCACGATGTCGCGGGCGAAGCCGGTTTTCAGCTCCTCGCTTTCCATCGCGTTGCCGCCGTATTTGATCACCAGCGTCTTGCCGACATAGCGGCGAATGTAAGGCAGCGCTTCGGACAGGACCTTGGCGGTGTTGGCGGCGGCTTCGCGTTCGAGGGTCATTCAGGGCTCCGGGTGCTTCAGAAGATCAAAACGGTAATTGGAGATCAGGTGCAACGCGTTTCAGCTGGACGTGGAACACATCCTTGATGCGCTGCAATTCAGCCTCGTCATCGGCCTCGAAGCGCAGCACCAGCACCGGTGTGGTGTTGGAGGCGCGAACCAGGCCCCAGCCTTTGGCATAGTCGACTCGCACGCCGTCAATGGTGGTCAGGTCGGCGCCTTCACCCCATTGCGCATCGTGCAGTGCATCAATGATGCTGAATTTGCTCTCTTCGGTCACATGGATATTGATTTCAGGCGTAGAAATATCGTTCGGGAACGTCGCGAACAGCTCTTCGGCCGAGGATTTTTCCTTGCTGAGAATTTCCAGCAAGCGCGCAGCGCTGTAAATGCCGTCGTCGAAACCGAACCAGCGCTCCTTGAAGAAGATGTGCCCGCTCATTTCGCCGGCCAACAGGGCACCGGATTGTTTCATTTTCTTTTTGATCAACGAGTGACCAGTCTTCCACATTAGCGAACGACCGCCATATTCCTTGATCAGCGGGATCAGGCGGCGGGTGCATTTGACGTCGAAGATGATTTCAGCGCCCGGGTTGCGCGCTACGACGTCGCGGGCGAACAGCATCAGCAGGCGGTCCGGGTAGACGATGCTGCCGGTGTTGGTTACCACGCCGACACGGTCGCCATCGCCATCGAAGGCCAGGCCGATGTCAGCATTGGTTTGCTTGACCTTGGCGATCAGGTCTTCAAGGTTTTCAGGCTTGCCCGGATCCGGGTGGTGGTTCGGGAAGTTGCCGTCGACTTCGCAGAACAGCGGGATGACTTCGCAGTTCAGCGCTTCGATCAGTTGCGGGGCAATCACGCCTGCCGCGCCGTTGCCGCAATCGACCACCACTTTCAGGCGTCGAGCCAGTTTGATGTCCTGGACAATTTCGGTGCTGTAGCGATCGAGAATTTCGACTTTGCTGATGCTGCCTTGCCCGCTGCTCAGGTTATTGGTCTTGAGGCGCTCATGCAGGGCCTGGATCTGTTCGTTGGCCAGGGTGTCGCCGGCAATGACGATTTTGAAACCGTTGTAGTTCGACGGGTTGTGGCTGCCGGTCAGCATCACGCCGGATTTGCCGGCCAGCACGTTGGCGGCGTAGTACAACGCAGGGGTTGGCACCAGGCCGACATCGCTGACGTGGCAGCCGCTGTCGGCGATGCCTTGAATCAATCTTTCCACCAGTTCCGGGCCTGACAGGCGACCATCACGGCCAACGGATACATTGGGCTCGCCCTGCGCAAGGCTTTGGGAGCCGACAGCGCGGCCAATCCAGTAGGCGGTCTCGGCGTTCAGGAACTCCGGGACAGTGCCACGGATGTCATAGGCGCGGAAGATGCTGTCAGGGAACTTGGGTGCAATATTGGCCGGGGTGTTCATCTGTGGAAATGCTCCATCTCGAAAGTGACTGGACAGGCCGCCGAATCACAGGGCGGCCGGCTCAAACTGAAGGGTATGACGGCGATTTCCACAGAGAGTTCGTGGTGTGAAAGGGCCATGACGCCTCGACGGGCGTGGCTTTCGGCCGGCAAAACCTTGATTTACGGTGTTAAAACCGCCGCAGTATGTCGAGATTTTTGTGGCGAGGGAGCTTGCTCCCGCTTGGGTGCGCAGCGCCCATGAAATCTTTTGGGCCGCTACGCAGCCCAGCGGGAGCAAGCTCCCTCGCCACAATGTCTTTATCCGGTTACTTGGTGCCGCTATGGCCGAAACCACCCGTGCCGCGCTCGGTTTCAACAAATTCTTCAACCATCTCGAAGTGAGCCTGCACAACGGGTACCAGCACCAATTGCGCCAGGCGCTCGCCAACCGGCATGGTGAATTCGGTCTGGCCGCGGTTCCAGCAGGAAACCATCAGCGGTCCCTGGTAATCGGAGTCGATCAGGCCGACCAGATTGCCCAGCACGATGCCGTGCTTATGGCCCATGCCCGAACGCGGCAGGATCAGCGCCGCCAGGTTCGGGTCACCGATATAGACCGACAGACCGGTAGGGATCAGCACGGTTTCACCTGGTTTGATGACGGTGTCCTGCTCCAGCATGGCGCGCAGGTCGAGGCCGGCGGAGCCTGGCGTGGCGTACTGTGGCAACGGGAATTCGGTGCCGATGCGGGGGTCGAGGATCTTGGCTTGCAAAGCGTGCATGTAAATTAAACCTGGTTCAGACGTTCGGCGATAAAAGTGATCAGCTGGCGAGCAATCTTGCTCTTGCTGGTCTGGGCGAAAAGTGTGGCGTGAAGCTCACGGTCGATCACGCTGCAGGCGTTTTCTTCGCTGTTGAAGCCAATGCTCGGGTTGGCGACGTCGTTGGCGACGATCAGATCGAGGTTCTTGTCTTTCAGCTTGCGGGCAGCGTAATCGAGCAGGTGTTCGGTTTCAGCGGCGAAACCGACACTGAACGGACGGTCGGGGCGGGTGGCGATGCTGGCCAGGATGTCCGGGTTGCGCACCATTTGCAGGACAAAACCGTCGCCGCTCGTAGGGTCTTTCTTGAGTTTTTGTGGGGCGACGACTTCCGGGCGGTAATCCGCGACCGCAGCCGAGGCGATGAAAACGTCACAAGGAATCGCGGCTTCGCACGCAGCGAGCATGTCGCGGGCACTCACCACATCGATGCGGCTGACGCGATCCGGTGTCGGCAGGTGCACCGGGCCACTGATCAGCGTGACTCGGGCACCGGCTTCTACCGCGGCTTCGGCCAGGGCGAAGCCCATTTTGCCGGAGCTGTGGTTAGTGATGTAGCGCACCGGATCAATGTTTTCCTGGGTCGGCCCCGCGGTAATCACCACGTGTTTGCCGGTCAGCGCCTGACGCTGGAAGCAGTCGGCGGCGAGCAGGGCGAGGTCGGTGGCTTCGAGCATGCGCCCAAGACCCACGTCGCCGCAGGCCTGGCTACCGGAGGCCGGGCCGAACACCTTGATGTCACGGCTTTCGAGGGTCTGCAGGTTGGCCTGGGTGGCAGGGTCGCGCCACATGGCCTGGTTCATCGCCGGCGCAACGGCGACAACGGCGTCGGTGGCCAGTACCAGCGTGGTCAGCAGGTCATCGGCGATGCCTTGGGCCAGACGGGCGAGCAAATCCGCTGTGGCAGGCGCGATCAGTACCAAGTCGGCCCATTTGGCCAGTTCGATGTGGCCCATGGCCGCTTCGGCTGCCGGGTCCAGCAGGTCGAGGTGCACAGGATGCCCGGACAGAGCCTGCATGGTCAGCGGGGTTATGAACTCGGCGCCGCCACGGGTCATGACCACGCGGACTTCGGCACCCTGGTCCATCAACCGGCGAACCAGGTCGGCGCTCTTGTAGGCAGCGATGCCGCCGCCGACGCCCAGAACAATGCGTTTCCGATACAGCCGCTGCATAGGCCTGCCTTTCAATTCGTTGATGACTGCGTGGCGATACCCCCTCCCCAGGAGTGAAATCGCTCGCAAAAAAGATGGGCTACGATATCACAGCGTCCGCTACGGAACAGCGGCGCCCACAGACAGGGAGGTGTTATGAGTATTCGTGATTGGCCGGCGGCGGAACGGCCACGGGAGAGGTTGCTTGAACAAGGTTCAGGAAGCCTGTCGGACGCCGAATTGCTGGCAATTTTCTTACGGACGGGCGTAGTGGGTAAAAGCGCCGTGGACCTGGCGCGGCATTTGTTGAACGAGTTTGGCAGCCTGCGTTCGTTGCTGGAGGCCGATCAGGAAACGTTCAGCAAGCAGTTGGGGCTCGGGCCGGCGAAGTTTGCACAATTGCAGGCTGCTCAAGAAATGAGCAGGCGTCATTTGGCCGAGCGTGCGCGTCAAAAGTCGGCACTGGAAAATCCGCATGCGGTTCGTGAGTACCTGAAATCGATGTTGCGTCATGAGCCACATGAGGTGTTTGGTTGTCTGTTTCTCGATTCCAGGCATCAGGTATTGACGTTCGAGACGCTGTTTCGCGGCTCCATCGACAACACCAGTGTTCATCCGCGAGAGGTGGTCAAGCGCGCTTTGGCCAATAACGCAGCGGCGTTGATCCTCTGCCACAACCACCCGTCGGGCAACTCCGACCCCAGCCAAGCCGACCGGGTGCTGACCAAGCGCCTGCAAACGGCGCTTGAGCTGATCGATGTGCGGGTGCTCGACCATTTCATCATCGGTGACGGTGATCCGCTGTCCATGGCCGAGTACGGGTGGATGTAGCGGGGCGCCGAGAGCGAGCTTTTTTGTGGCGAGGGAGCTTGCTCCCGCCTGGATGCGCAGCGTTCACAAGATCTTTGGGGCCGCTACGCAGCCCAGCGGGAGCAAGCTCCCTCGCCACAAAGCTCCCTCCCACAAAAACTCCCTCGCCACAAAAGCCACTGCCACGGTTTTTACTTGAGGTTGACCTTCGAGTAGTCCTGACGGCCGAACGGGCTGACCGAGTAACCCTCGACATCCTTGCGCGTCAAGGCGAATGCCGTCGGATGAGCCAGCGGCAGCCACAACGCCTGTTGCTGGATCTGCGTCTGCGCCTGCTCGTAGAGCTTGGTGCGCACGCCTTGCTCGCCGGTGGTCTTGCCGGCGCTGATCAGCTTGTCCAGATCGGCATTGCAGTAGCGAGCGAAGTTGGTGCCGGACTTGACCGCGGCGCAGGAAAACTGCGGCGTGAGGAAGTTGTCCGGGTCGCCGTTATCGCCGGCCCAGCCCATGAACAGGATGTCGTGCTCACCGGCCTTGGCGCGGCGGATCAGTTCGCCCCATTCGATCACCCGGATTTCCGCCTGGATGCCGATTTCCGCAAGATCGGATTGCAGCAATTGGGCGCCGAGACTCGGATTAGGGTTTAACAGGCTGCCAGAGGGGCGTGTCCAGATCGTCGTCTGAAAACCGTCTTTGAGCCCGGCCTTGACCATCAATGCCTTGGCTTTCTCGACATCGTGGGGGTAACCCGGCAAGCCCCTGGCGTAGCTCCAGGTGTTGGGCGGGTACGGCCCGCTGGCGGGTTCGGCGGTGTCTTCGAACACGGCCTTCACGTAGTTGGCCTTGTCGAAGGCAAGGTTGATCGCCTGACGAACTTCTGGCTTGTCCAGCGGCGGATGCTGACTGTTCAGGGCGACGAACGCGGTCATGAAGGCGTCAGTCTTTTCGACTTTCAAGGTCGGTTCTTTCAGCGCGGCTTGTACGTCCAGTGGTTTGGGCGACAGGGCAATCTGGCACTCGTTGCGGCGCAATTTCTGCAGGCGCACGTTGGCGTCGGGGGTGATGGCGAAGATCAACGGGTCGACCGCAGGCTTGCCAGCGAAATAGTCAGGGTTGGCCTTGTAGCGGATCGAGGCGTCTTTCTGGAAGCGGCTGAATACGAACGGGCCGGTACCGATTGGCTGATTGTTGAGCTTTTCCGGGGTCCCGGCCTTGAGCAGTTTGTCGGCATATTCGGCCGAGTAGATCGAGGCAAAACCCATGCTCAGCGTCGGCAGGAACGTCGAGTCCGGGTGATCGAGGGTGAAGCGCACGGTCAGCGGGTCGAGGGCGTCGATTTTCTTGATCAGCGCTGGTAGTTGCATCGACTGGGCATGCGGAAAGCCGCTCTGGGCGACTTTGTGCCACGGGTTGGCCGGGTCGAGCATACGGTCGAAGCTGAATTTCACGTCTTCGGCGGTCAGTTCGCGGCTCGGACTGAAATACTCGGTGCGGTGAAATTTCACCTTCGGGCGCAACTTGAAGATGTAGACCAGGCCATCGGGGCTGACCTCCCAGCTATCGGCGAGGCTGGCGACCACTTTGCCGCTGGCGGTGTCGAAATCCACCAGGCGGTTCATCAGCACGTCAGCCGAAGCATTGGTGGTGGTCAACGAGTTGTATTGCACCACGTCGAACCCTTCGGGGCTGGCCTCGGTGCAGACGCTCAAGGCGGCAGCCTGGGCCAGTGGGCTCAGCATCAGAGGGGCAAGCAACAGCGGTAGGGCAGCGAGGCGCATGGTCGGATTCCTTTACAGATCGAAGGCCCATCTGCAAGTGCAGTCTGGAAAAGGCTTACCCTAGTGGGCTCTTTTGCAAATGACTATCCCCTTTTTCATTTTGAGGGGACTATAGGCCACTTGTTTGGGTGAGCCTTGATTGAGAAAACCTCGGATTTGACCTTGAAAGCATTTCTCTGCGACGAGCGGTCGGAATCGACGACAGCCTTTATCCAAAGCGCCTGGCGCCGGAAAATCGGGTTTTTTATCTACTCAAGGCACACCGAATGTTGTTGCTCTTGAGTCTTTCTGGTATAAAGCAGCGCTCTTTTCTAGGGGCCCGGTTCCTTCACTGTAGGTGTAGCCGGTAAGACCTCTAAAGAAACGCGGCGCCTGGCGCCAAATGACTGAGAGATTAAGCGGCCAACCCATGCCGGGTTGGGCATGTGGTTTTAGAGGGCTGAGGCATGTCGAGAGTATGTCAAGTTACCGGTAAGGGTCCGGTGACTGGGAATAACATTTCCCACGCAAACAACAAAACCCGTCGTCGTTTCCTGCCGAACCTGCAGCATCACCGCTTCTGGGTTGAAGAAGAGAAACGTTTCGTGCGTCTGCGCGTATCTGCCAAAGGCATGCGTATCATCGACAAGCGCGGCATCACTGTCGTGCTGGCCGAAATCCGCGCCGCTGGCAAGATCTAAGGGAGCTAATCATGCGTGAATTGATTCGTTTGATTTCGAGCGCCGGTACTGGTCACTTCTACACTACCGACAAGAACAAGCGCACTACTCCGGACAAAATCGAGATCAAGAAATTTGATCCGGTTGTTCGCAAGCACGTGATCTACAAGGAAGGCAAAATCAAGTAATTGATTTTACTTCCTTACGAAAAAGGCCCGTATCGCGAGATACGGGCCTTTTTTGTTTCGATTGTCTCGTCCTGAATCAGGGTTCGATGAATCAGCCGCAGGTGATTCTGGCAATGGTGCCAACGTGATTCATTGAAATGATCAGGCGATTTCTATCGGGATCTTCGAATCCCGCAGAAGAATTGAAAGTAATGCTGGTTGCTCGCGACGTTTTGAAGGCTTCTTCGTATACGGCGCTCGTCAGCATTTCCCCAACCAGGTGTTGCACCCTTCGGGCATCGCACATTTGCCTCTCGCCATCGGCATGCGCCAGTGTAAAGGCTGAGAGGGTGAGGCTCGCCAGCAGCCCGCAGATAAAATATTTGTTCACGTTTTCGCTTCCTTGAGAATGATGAACTCGAGGCTCCATGGAGGAGCGTCGACAGTATCTTTGCGGGGTGGCGACGGCGTGCGGTAGATAATTAGGTCATTGGCTCGATCGTGACAAATCGGCTTGACCGGAAAATGACCCCCATCAAGCGACAGGGGACATTTGGCGTTCTGAAGTGGGTGCTACGCTTTCTGTTCAAACGCTACATAAATCTTGCGACAGGCTTCCAGTACTTCCCAGGTACCCCGAAACCCGGCCGGGATCACGAAGCGATCGCCTGCCCGCACCGTTTTGCTGTTGCCATCGTTATCGCGCAGAACCGAAACCCCTTGAACGATCTCGCAGTACTCATGCTCGGTGAAATTCACGTGCCATTGTCCGATAGCGCCTTCCCACACACCCGCATTCAATTGGCCGCACGGGCTGTTGTAGTGGTTGTACACCGCTTGTTCGGGGTCGCCCTTGAGGACTTTGGCCGGGTCTGGGCGGTAGCGTTCGGGCTGGGTGGTTGCCTGGCTGAAGTCGACGATGTCCTGGATGCTCATTTTTGTAATCCCCCGTGATTGCGGCGCGAGTGGTTGGTAAAGCCAAAGTCTATGTTTATTAAATTGAACATCGCAAGGCCGTTTGCCGACGTTATGTCAAATATATTGAAACTTCCCCTGCCGCTGGTTTAGGGTGGTGGTTGCCTTGGGCCGCAAGCAGGCTGGCCGGGCAGAATTCCTGACAGCGCCCGCGAAGAACGCGGGTGTCGTATTCAATAAGAGGAGGACACTCGCATGACCACCCTGACCCGTGCCGACTGGGAACAACGCGCCAAAGACCTGAAGATCGAAGGCCGCGCCTATATCAATGGCGAGTACACCGACGCCGTTAGCGCCGAGACCTTCGAGTGCATCAGTCCGGTCGACGGCCGTCTGCTGGGCAAGATTGCCAGCTGTGACGCCGCTGACGCCCAGCGCGCTGTGGAAAACGCTCGCGCCACCTTCAATTCCGGCGTCTGGTCGCGCCTGGCGCCGACCAAGCGCAAAGCCACCATGATCCGTTTCGCCGGCCTGCTCAAGCAGCATGCCGAAGAGCTGGCCCTGCTTGAAACCCTGGACATGGGCAAGCCGATCAGCGATTCGCTGTACATCGACGTTCCCGGCGCGGCACAAGCGCTGAGCTGGAGCGGTGAAGCCATCGACAAGATTTATGACGAAGTCGCCGCGACTCCGCACGATCAGCTGGGTCTGGTGACCCGTGAGCCAGTCGGTGTGGTCGGTGCCATCGTGCCGTGGAACTTCCCGTTGATGATGGCGTGCTGGAAACTCGGCCCGGCGTTGTCCACCGGTAACTCGGTGATCCTCAAGCCATCGGAAAAATCGCCACTGACGGCCATCCGCATCGCCGCGCTGGCCGTTGAAGCCGGCATCCCGAAAGGTGTGCTGAACGTACTGCCAGGCTATGGTCATACCGTCGGCAAGGCTTTGGCCCTGCATAACGACGTGGACACCCTGGTGTTCACCGGGTCGACCAAGATCGCCAAGCAACTGCTGATCTACTCCGGCGAATCGAACATGAAGCGCGTCTGGCTCGAAGCCGGCGGCAAGAGCCCGAACATCGTGTTTGCCGACGCACCGAACCTGCAAGAAGCCGCTGAAGCCGCTGCAGGCGCCATCGCCTTCAACCAGGGCGAAGTCTGCACTGCCGGCTCGCGCCTGCTGGTGGAGCGTTCGATCAAGGACAAATTCCTGCCGCTGGTGATCGAGGCGCTGAAAACCTGGAAGCCGGGCAACCCGCTGGACCCGGCGACCAACGTCGGTGCGCTGGTGGATACCCAGCAGATGAACACCGTGCTGTCTTACATCGAATCGGGTCACACCGATGGCGCCAAGCTGGTGGCCGGCGGCAAGCGCATCCTGCAGGAAACCGGTGGCACGTATGTTGAGCCGACGATTTTCGACGGTGTCAGCAACGCGATGAAAATCGCCCAGGAAGAAATTTTCGGGCCAGTGTTGTCGGTCATCACGTTCGACAGCGCCGAAGAAGCCGTCGCGATCGCCAACGACACGCCTTACGGCCTGGCCGCCGCGGTGTGGACTGCCGATATCTCCAAGGCTCACCTGACCGCCCGCGCCCTGCGTGCCGGTAGCGTTTGGGTGAATCAATATGACGGTGGCGACATGACGGCGCCGTTCGGTGGCTTCAAGCAGTCCGGTAACGGTCGCGACAAGTCGCTGCACGCGTTCGACAAATACACCGAGCTGAAGGCGACCTGGATCAAGTTGTAAGTCGTTAAAGGAGGTCTGCCGCAGAAACAGGCCTCTCAAACGACGCAGATCCCTTGTGGGAGCGAGCCTGCTCGCGATAGCGGTGTGACAGTCGACGAAAATGTTGAATGTTCTACCGTCATCGCGAGCAAGCTCGCTCCCACAATGTTTTGTGCGGCACATAACAATATCCACAGGAGCGTGGAACATGCGTTGGGCGACGTATTTTGCCGTGTTGGCGTCTGTCTTGAGTGTTGGCCTGGCCCTGGGGGTCAGCATGCCGCTGGTGTCATTTCGCCTGGAAGGCTGGGGTTATGGCTCGTTTGCCATTGGCGTGATGGCCGCGATGCCGGCCATTGGCGTGCTGTTGGGCGCGAAGATTTCCAGCCATCTGGCGGCGCGTCTGGGCACGGCCAATCTGATGCGTCTGTGCCTGTGGGCTGGCGCCGTGTCCATCGGTTTGCTGGCGCTATTGCCGAGCTACCCGATCTGGCTGGTGTTGCGCTTGATGATTGGCGTGATCCTGACCCTTGTATTCATCCTCGGTGAAAGCTGGATCAATCAACTGGTGGTCGAGCAGTGGCGCGGTCGATTGGTGGCGCTGTACGGCAGCAGTTATGCGCTGAGCCAACTGGCCGGGCCGATTTTGTTGGGTGTGCTGGGCACCGAGCACGATTATGGCTTCTGGGTCGGCGTCGGTTTGCTGGTGGCGGCCCCATTGCTGTTGTTGGGACGCAGCGGTGCGCCCAGCAGTGAAGCGTGCAGTGTGACCCTTGGCGATTTGCTGACCTTTTGCCGTGGCTTGCCGGCCATTGCCTGGGCGGTGTCGCTGTTCGCCGCTTTCGAAGCGATGATCCTGACGCTGTTGCCGGTGTATTGCCTGCGCCAGGGTTTCACCACGGAAATCGCCTTGGCCATGGTCAGCACGGTAGTGGTCGGTGATGCCTTGCTGCAATTGCCGATTGGCGCACTGGCGGATCGCGTGTCGCGGCGTTCTTTGTTCACCGGTTGCGCGGTCATTTTGCTGGTCTCGAGCCTGGCGATTCCGATGCTGATCGACACGCTGCTGATCTGGCCGTTGTGGGTGCTGTTCGGCGCCAGTGCCGGTGGCTTGTTTACCTTGTCGTTGATCCTGATCGGCGAGCGTTATCGCGACGATGCACTGGTCCGCGCCAACGCGCATATCGCGCAGTTGTGGGGCATTGGCTGCCTGCTTGGGCCATTGATCGCCGGTGCCGGGAGTCAGTGGATCAGCGGGCATGCGTTGCCATTGTTGATGGCGGCCGGGGCCTTTGGCCTGGTGATTCTGGTGTCACGCCAAGGGGCGTTTGGCGCGGTGGCCGAGCCGGCCTAGAGCAACCGCTCCAGGCCAACCGTATTACTGAACCACGCGTTGAAGTGTCGCCACCAACTGCCCGGTTCCTTGGTCAAGGTGTGCATTTTGCCGTCGTCTTCGGTCACCCATACCACCTGGTCTTTTTCCAGTTTTACCTGATAACTCAGAGGTGGCGCCATGCCCTGTAAGGCCAGTTCGCGGACGCGGGCCGCCAGTTCTGGGCTGTCCACCAATACGCCGACTTCGGTGTTCCACAACACCGAACGCGGGTCGAAGTTGAATGAGCCGATGAAGGATTTCTTTTGATCGAAAACGATCGCTTTGCTGTGCAGGCTTGAGTCGGACTCACCATAAGACCTGCGGGAAAACAGGCGAGGGCCGCTACCGCTTTCATCGCCGGGCTGACGACGCAGCTCGAAAAGCTGCACGCCATGCTCCAAGAGTGCCTTGCGATACGGCGCATAGCCGCCATGCACCGCTGGCACGTCCGTGGCCTCCAGCGCGTTGGTAAGCAATCGCACCGACACCCCGGCATCGGCGCGGCCCGTGAGATACACCAGCCCTGGTTCGCCAGGTACAAAGTATGCCGAAACCATGACCAGCTCTTTGCTGACGCCATTGAGTTCCGGTGCCAATTGAGTGGTCAGCAGCAATTGCGGATCGGGCTCACCTTTGGCCAGTACCTTGCTCGGCGCATCCCACAGCGCCTGGTTCCAGGCCCAGATCAGCTCTTTGCGCCAGATATCCAGACGCGGTTCGGTGGCGAACTTCATCAGCTGCTGATAGAGCGCGTGATTCTGCTTGCGCGACTCCTCCAGAGATTCTTCCAGCCGTGTGCGGGTGTTGGCCAGGTCCTGGGCAGTCGGCTTGCTCGATACGAACGCATCGATCGGTTTGCTCAGGGCGCTGTTCCAGTACTGGTCGAAACTGTGCCCCAACTGCTCAGCCACCGGGCCGACGCCCAGGATGTCGATGTCGGTGAAATTCAAATTGGGTTCGGCGTCGAAATACTCGTCCCCCAGATTGCGGCCGCCGACGATGGCCATGCTGGTATCGGCCAGCCACAACTTGTTGTGCATGCGCCGATGCTGCTGCGAGAGGTTGAACAACCGGCCCATGGTGCGTGTGACGCCAGTGCTGCGGCCCAAATGCAACGGATTGAACACGCGAATCTGGATCTGCGGATGTGCCGCCAGCGTGGCGATGGTGCGGTCCAGGCCGTCGCTGGTGGTGTCGTCGAGCAGAATGCGTACGCGCACGCCGCGATCGGCGGCCTTGAGCAATTCCTCCACCAGCATTCGCGTACTGATGCCGTCATGGACGATGTAGTACTGCAGGTCGAGGCTGCTTTGAGCGTTGCGAATCAATTCGGCGCGGGCGGTAAAGGCCTCGGTACTGTCGGACAACAGGCGAAATCCCGACTGTCCTTCATGGGAAGCCGCCTGGGCCTGGACCGAACGGCCAAACGCCGAGGCACTCGCCGGCAACGCCTGGCTCGGTTCGCGCTGCACATCGAAACTGGCGCAACCGCCGAGGAGCGACGCGAGCAACGCAAGAGCAAGCAGGGGCTGTCTGACTCTCACGTGGGCTCGTTCCGGTTGGCGGCAGATGTTGGCATATGGACGCTGATATCCGCAAAAAGGTCAGTCGGGCAATCCGTCGTCGGCCAGCAGCTTGATGGCGGCGGCGCCGACCTTGCGCACGGCTTCTTCAATCTGTGCCGTTGGTTTGGCAGCGTAGTTCATGCGCAGACAATTGCGGTACTTGCCGGATGCGGAAAAAATGCTGCCGACCGCAATCTGTACGCCCTGATCGTACAAGGCACGATTCAGTTTCAGTGTATCGAAGCCTTCCGGTAGTTCTACCCACAGCATGAAACTGCCTTGAGGGCGGCTGGCGCGGGTGCCGGCGGGAAAGTAACGGCTCACCCAATCGATCATCATGTCGCGATTACGCTGATATTGCGTGCGCATCCGCCGCAAATGCGGTTCGAAGTGTCCGCCCTTGAGGAATTCGGCAATGGCAATCTGCGGTTGCGGCGCGGTGGAGCCGGTGCTGATGTATTTCATGTGCAACACCCGCTCCAGATACCGCCCCGGCGCGACCCAGCCAATGCGCAGCCCGGGCGCCAGGGTCTTGGAAAAGGAGCTGCACAGCAGGACGCGGCCATCCTCGTCGAAGGATTTGATCGTGCGCGGGCGCGGATAGGTATAAGCCAGTTCGCCATACACATCGTCCTCGATGATCGCCACATCGAAACGCTGTGCGAGCATCAGCAACGAACGTTTGCGCGACTCCGGCATGATGTAGCCCAGTGGATTGTTGCAGTTCGGCGTCAACTGGATGGCCTTGATCGGCCATTGCTCCAGCGCCAGCTCCAGTGCGTCCAGGCTTATTCCCGTGAGTGGGTCGGTGGGGATTTCCAGGGCTTTCATGCCCAGGCCCTTGAGGGTTTGCATGGCGCCGTGAAAGCTCGGCGAGTCCACGGCCACGATGTCTCCCGGCTCGCAGATGGCGCGGATGCTGGTGGACAGCGCTTCATGGCAACCGGTGGTTACGACCAGATCGCCCGGCCCCAACTGACAGCCGGAGTCGAGCATCAGGCGGGCGATTTGCTCGCGCAGTTCGAGGTTGCCGTGGATGTTGTCGTAATACAGGCCGGGCATGTCCTGTCGCCGGCTGATCCGCGCCAGGTCGCGCAGTAGCGGCTTCATGGTGGGCGAAGTGATGTCCGGCATGCCTCGCCCAAGCTGTACGACATCCTTGCGCGGTACCGCGCGGATCAGCTCCAGCACCTGATCCCATTGTGAGATGTCCACCGGGCGCTGGGCCGGGCGACCCACCGCCGGCAGCTCCGGCAATTGGCGACTGGCTGGCACAAAGTACCCCGACTTGGGCCTCGGCATGGCCAGCCCGCTGTCCTCCAGTACCCGATACGCCTGTTGCACGGTACTCAAGCTGACCCCGTGTTCAACGCTTAACGCCCGCACCGACGGCAGTCGATCGCCGGGGCGATAGAAGCCCTGTTCGATCCGCGTACCGAGCAATTCGGCGAGATTGACGTAGAGGGTCATGGCGCAGCCTCGAGGTGATTGAGTCGGTTAACCAGTACAGATCAAGCAAAAATCTTCGATTCAGAGGTGAATTCAGTAAATCTGTATGGAGTTAATACAGTTGCTTTGAATCTGTAACGCTTTTCGTCGCCCGCGCATCATGGAATCTCTGGCTACCCAAGTAAACAGGAGCATTCAAAATGAACGGTTTGAGCGATGTGCGGCTGACGTTACACAGTCAGGAACTGGAGGCAGGGCAACAGGACAATTCGCGCCATGCGCTCAAGCGCAACGCGCCGTCCGGCCTGAGCCGCTGGGATCTGTTCTGGCAGCGCCTGCACACGCGCAAGGCGTTGCTGGCCCTGACGCCTGATCAGCTCAAGGATGTCGGGCTGACGCGGGAGCAGGCGCGGGAGGAGGGGCTCAAGCCGTTCTGGCGGATCTGAGTTTTTGTGGTGTTTTTTCGGGCCTCATCGCGGGCAAGCCTTGCTCCTACAGTTAGTGTTGATCTCAAGAGTGACGCATGACCTGTAGGAGCAAGGCTTGCCCGCGATGGCGTCGGCACCAACGCCATAAATGTCTCAGGCCAACTCTTTAAGCCGATGCCACAACATCCCCAATGCCAGCAACGGCGAACGCAAATGCTTGCCGCCCGGGAAGGTGATGTGCGGCACTTTGGCAAACAGATCAAACCCACCGCTGTGCTGACCACTGATAGCCTCGGCCAGCAGCTTCCCTGCCAGGTGCGTGGCGTTCACACCATGACCGGAGTAAGCCTGGGCGTAATACACGTTTGGTTGGTCCATGAGTCGGCCGATTTGCGGCAGTCGATTGGCGCCGATGCCGATCATGCCGCCCCATTGATAGTCGATCCTCACATCGCTCAGGCGTGGAAACACCTCCAGCATCTTTGGTCGCATATAGGCCGCAATGTCTTTCGGGTCGCGCCCGGAATAATGGCAGGCGCCACCAAACAGCAAGCGACGGTCCGCGGAGAGTCGGTAGTAATCCAGGGCCACCCGTTGATCACAGACCGCCATGTTCTGTGGCAGCAGGGCGTGGGCCAGCTCTTCGCTCAGGGGCTCGGTGGCGATGATGTAGCTGCCGGCGGGCAGCACTTTGCCGCTGAGTTGCGGATTGAGGCCGTTGAGATAGGCATTGCAGCCGAGTACCAGGGTTTTGGCGCGGACTGAGCCTTGGGCGGTATGGACCTTGACCTCGGGACCGTAGTCGATGCGGGTAACGGCGGATTGCTCGAAAAGTTGCACGCCCAGTTGCTGTGCAGCGGCTGCTTCGCCCAGCGCCAGGTTAAGCGGATGCAAATGGCCGGAGCCCATGTCGATCAAGCCGCCCACGTAGCGGTCGGAACCTACCACGGTGTGCATTTCATCAGGTTGCAGCAGCCGGGTTTCATAGCGGTAACCGAGGCTGCGCAACTCTGCGGCATCTTCGGCGAAGCCCTCGAGATCGCGGGGTTTGTTAGCCAGGTCGCAGTAGCCCCAGATCAGGTCGCAGGGAATCTGGAATCGCTCGATTCGCTGTCGGACGATTTCCACGGCTTCCAGGCCCATCAGTTTCATCTGCCGTACGCCGTCGACGCCAATCACATTGGTGAACTGGTCGAGGCCGTGGCCGATCCCACGAATCAACTGGCCACCGTTGCGTCCGCTGGCTCCCCAGCCAATCTTGCGGGCTTCGAGCAGTACCACGCTGAGACCGCGCTCGGCCAACTCCAGCGCCGTGTTCAACCCCGAGAACCCACCGCCGACCACGCACACATCGGCCAGCACTTCACCGGCGAGCGCCGGATAATCCGGTTGCGGCAGGCTGCTGGCGGCGTAATAGGAGGCAGTGTGCTGGGCACGGGCGTTCATGCGCGTCATCCTGGTTTCTATGTTCAGAAAATTTGCCGGAGCATAAGCGGACCTACCCAGAGGGGCAACATTGGTCGGCCGGCGCTGTCTGGATCAAGGCTTTTGCGTCAGAATCCGCATCTATTCCACCTTCGGTCGATGCTTCAATGAGTTGCAACAGCCAGAAAATCCGCACACTGCGCCAGCAGATCCCCTCGTTCGAGTGCGTGCCCGGTTGCCATGACTGCTGTGGGCCGGTGACCACCTCGCCGGAAGAAATGTCACGCCTGCCGCGCAAGACTCGGGCCGAGCAGGAAGCCGCCATGGATGAACTCAATTGCGTTCATCTCGGCCCGCACGGTTGCACGGTGTATGACGAGCGACCGCTGATCTGCCGGTTGTTCGGCACCACCAAGACCTTGCCATGTCCCAACGGGCGCGGGCCGGTCGAACTGATTCACCCGAGGGTCGAGAAACAGGTCTTTGAGTACATGGCCTCGAATCGGCAGGTGTTGGTTTAACAGATCGCAGCCTTTTAATCCGGAATTGGCAAGGTCAGGCTCTCTTTCACCTCTTCCATCACGATGTAGCTCTTGGATTCGCGCACATGCGGCAGCTTGAGCAGGATGTCGCCCAGCAGTTTGCGGTACGAGGCCATCTCGGAAATCCGCGCTTTCACCAGGTAGTCGAAATCCCCTGACACCAGATGACACTCCAGCACGTGCGGCAGCTTCAACACTGCACGTCGAAACTCTTCGAAAGTATCGCCGGATTTATAGTCGAGGCTGATCTCGACGAACACCAGCAGGCTACCCTTCAAATGCTGCGGATTGAGCCGCGCGTTGTAGCCCATGATGATCCCTTCGCGCTCCAGGCGCCGGACCCGCTCGGTACAGGGCGTGGTGGAGAGCCCGACCTTTTCCCCCAGTTCGGTAAAAGAGATACGCCCGTCCGCTTGGAGAATCCGCAGGATATTGCGGTCGATCTTGTCCAGCTCCCGTTTGGTCTGAGTATTGGTACGCATAGGGGATGCGCCTCCGTGAAAAGGGTTTTTGCCGAGAATTGTCGCCAAATATAGGCGCTTATATAGTGAAAAGCACTGGCAAATCTTTTTTACACTGCGCACATCTGAAGCTCTGAACAACAAACGTCAGCGGTTTGCCGCGATGAGGGAAATAAAAATGCGCGTCATGGTCTTGGGTAGCGGCGTCATCGGTACCACCAGTGCTTACTATCTGGCGCGTGCCGGGTTTGAAGTGGTGGTGGTCGACCGGCAGCCAGCCGCTGCCATGGAGACCAGTTTCGCCAACGCCGGCCAAGTGTCGCCGGGTTATGCCTCGCCGTGGGCCGCGCCGGGCGTGCCGCTCAAAGCCATCAAGTGGCTGCTGCAGCGCCACGCCCCGCTGGCGATCAAGGCCACCGCCGACATCGATCAATACCTGTGGATGGCGCAGATGCTGCGCAACTGCACCGCCAGCCGTTACGCGGTGAACAAGGAGCGCATGGTCCGCCTGTCCGAGTACAGCCGTGATTGCCTCGACGAACTGCGTGCCGAGACCGGCATTGCCTACGAAGGCCGCAGCCTGGGTACCACCCAACTGTTCCGCACCCAGGCCCAACTGGACGGCGCGGCGAAAGACATCGCCGTGTTGAAAGAGTCCGGCGTGCCGTTCGAATTGCTCGACCGCGAAGGCATTGCCCGCGTTGAGCCGGCATTGGCCAGTGTCACCGACATTCTCGCCGGTGCCCTGCGCCTGCCGAATGACCAGACTGGCGACTGCCAGATGTTCACCACCAAGCTTGCCGAAATGGCGGCGAACCTCGGTGTGCAATTCCGTTTTGGCCAGGACATCCAGCGCCTCGACTTCGCCGGTGACCGCATCAACGGCGTGTGGATCGACGGCAAGCTGGAAACCGCCGACCGCTACGTGCTGGCACTCGGCAGCTACTCGCCGCAATTGCTCAAGCCGCTGGGGATCAAAGCGCCGGTGTACCCGCTCAAGGGCTACTCGCTGACCGTGCCGATCACCAACCCGGCGATGGCGCCGACGTCGACCATTCTCGATGAAACCTACAAGGTCGCGATCACCCGTTTCGACAACCGCATCCGCGTCGGCGGCATGGCGGAGATCGCCGGTTTTGATCTGTCACTGAACCCTCGTCGGCGCGAAACCCTGGAGATGATCGTCAATGACCTTTATCCTCAGGGCGGCAATCTGGCCGAGGCCAGTTTCTGGACCGGCCTGCGTCCGACCACGCCGGACGGTACCCCGATCGTTGGCGCCACCCCGTTCAAGAACCTGTTCCTGAACACCGGTCACGGCACTCTCGGCTGGACCATGGCGTGCGGTTCGGGTCGCTTGCTGGCGGACCTGATGGCCAAGAAAAAGCCACAGATCAGCGCCGAAGGCCTGGATATTTCCCGTTATGGCAACAAAACCCAAGAGACTGCAAAACATGTCAGTCCGGCGCCAGCTCACCAATGACACGATGAGCTCGCGGTTATAGCCGCTGCGCTTCAAGCCAGAGATTCCTCCCCCGGCGCTGGTAACGGTTCACGCCGTCCGCCAGTGCCGGTTCTTCGAAACGACCGACCAGAAGTCTGCCGCCATGCGCCCTGCCCGTGCCCTGATCGACCTCCAAGCCCTGCGTCACAACTACCAGATCGCCCGTGAAATCACCGGCGCCAAAGCCCTTGCGGTGATCAAGGCCGATGCCTACGGCCATGGCGCGGTGCGTTGCGCCCAGGCCCTGGAAGGCGAGGCGGACGGTTTTGCCGTCGCCTGTATCGAAGAGGCCCTGGAACTGCGCGCTGCGGGTATTCGCGTGCCGGTGTTGTTGCTGGAAGGTTTTTTCGAAGCCGATGAGCTGTCGCTGATCGTCGAGCATGATTTCTGGTGCGTGGTGCATTCGCTGTGGCAGCTCGAGGCGATCGAAAAGGCTGCGCTGAACAAGCCGATCATCGTCTGGCTCAAACTCGATTCGGGCATGCACCGGGTGGGCCTGCATCCGAAGGATTATCAAGCAGGCTATCAACGGCTGCTGGCCAGCGGCAATGTCGCGAAAATCGTGCTGATGAGCCACTTCGCCCGTGCCGATGAATTGAACAGCCAGGCCAGTGTCGAGCAGGCGGCGGTATTCGAAGCGGCGCGCCAGGGCTTGTCCGCTGAAATCAGCCTGCGTAACTCGCCGGCTGTGCTGGGCTGGCCGCAGATTCCCAGTGACTGGGTTCGCCCGGGCATCATGCTCTACGGCGCCACGCCTTTTGAGGAGGCCAACACCGTGGCCTCGCGCCTGCAACCGGTGATGACGCTGGAGTCGAAAGTGATCTGCGTGCGTGAACTGCCGGCTGGCGAGCCGATAGGTTACGGGGCGAAATTCATTACTCCAAAACCCATGCGCGTCGGCGTGGTGGCCATGGGGTATGCCGATGGTTACCCGCGCTTGGCGCCAACCGGCACACCGGTGCTGGTGGCTGGGCAGCGCAGCCAGTTGATCGGTCGGGTGTCGATGGACATGTTGTGTGTCGACCTGACCGATATCCCGCAAGCGGGACTGGGCTCGACCGTCGAGTTGTGGGGCAAAAACATCCTGGCCAGCGACGTGGCCATTGCCGCCGGCACGATTCCTTATCAGATCTTCTGCAACCTGCGTCGGGTGCCGATGCTCTATTCCGGGGACTGAAGCGCCGGAAGTCGCTTCGCCGAACAGGATTCAGGTCAAAGTGTTGTAAATACTGAACGCTGTCGCCATGATAACGCTCAATATTCCAACAAACTGAATCCCTGGAGGCTCCTGCATTGGACGTCGGCGAACGACTGCAATCGATCCGTAAGCTCAAAGGTCTTTCCCAGCGTGAGCTCGCCAAGCGTGCGGGCGTCACCAACAGCACCATTTCGATGATCGAGAAAAACAGCGTCAGCCCCTCGATCAGCTCGCTGAGGAAAGTGTTGGGCGGGATTCCCATGTCCATGGTCGAGTTCTTTTCCGAAGAAATCCTGCAGGAAATACCGACTCAGATCGTCTACAAGGCCAACGAGCTGATCGATATTTCCGATGGCGCCGTGACCATGAAACTGGTCGGCCGGGCACACCCGAGCCGGGCTATCGCGTTCCTCAATGAAATCTACCCGCCAGGCGCCGACACCGGTGAGGAGATGCTCACCCATGAGGGCGAGGAAACCGGAATTCTGGTGGAAGGTCGACTGGAACTTGTCGTCGGGCTTGAAACTTTTGTGCTCGAAGCGGGCGATAGCTACTACTTTGAAAGTACCAAGCCGCACCGTTTCCGAAATCCGTTCGACGCGCCGGCGCGACTAATCAGCGCAGCTACACCGGCAAACTTTTAAGAAAAGAGGCGCCCTGCCAGCATGGCCGAGGCACCCGAGCCGTTTTACCGTTGCACAACAAGACCCCTTCGACTTTGGGGTTGTTTCAGTGTCGCGGGCTTACCGCTATACTTGCGCCCGCCTGCGAACCGTGGCCGTAGGCGTGACTAGCCACCATTGAGGGTGAACGCGTGAATCTAATTATGAAAATGCTGGCCGTACCAGCAACCGTATTGGCCCTCTGGGCTGTCAGCGCTCAAGCTGCGACGAACGACGAAATTGCCAAACGCCTCGAGCCAGTCGGCCAGGTGTGTGTTCAAGGTAAAGAGTGCAAGGGCATGGAAGTAGCCGCTACTGCCGGCGGCGGTGGTGGTGCTAAAGCGCCTAAAGATGTGATTGCCAAGCACTGCAACGCTTGCCACGGTACCGGCCTGCTGGGTGCGCCGAAAATCGGCGACAAGGCTGCCTGGAAAGAGCGTGCCGATCACCAGGGCGGCCTCGACGGCATCCTGGCCAAAGCCATTACCGGTATCAACGCGATGCCGCCTAAAGGCACTTGCGCCGATTGCACCGATGACGAACTCAAAGGCGCGATCAAAGAGATGTCCGGTCTGTAACAGCCCGACTCTGACGCCAAAAAGCCGCTTGCGAGCGGCTTTTTTGTGCCTGCGATTGCAAATAAACCGCGCCCTCCCTGTAGGAGCGAGCCTGCTCGCGAAAAAACCAACAGACGCAACGGGGCATCAGACACCCCGCGTTATCGTTGACGACCATCGCGAGCAGGTGGTTTGCGCCGTGCACAAAAACTGCGGCGAGCATCAAAACCTGTGGGAGCGCGGCTTGCCCGCGATGACGTCGGCACAAACAACATCCTTGCTGCCTGACACTCCGCTATCGCCAGCAGGCTGGCTCCCACTTTAAAGACTGTTCATTGCAGCAAAGACCCGGCAAGCTCGGTCCAACCCCACGTCATGGAATGTAAGGGAGGATCGGATGGTGCAGCTGTGTTCTATCGAGCAAGCAGTCGACGACGTACTGGCGCGGTTGCCAGCGCATATTCACATGGGCCTGCCCCTGGGCCTGGGCAAGCCCAACCATTTCGTCAACGCGCTGTATCGGCGCGTGGCGCAGTTGCCGCAGCGGCAGCTGACGATCTACACCGCGTTGTGCCTTGGTCGCCCGCCATTGGGCGACGGCTTGCAAAAGCGCTTTCTCGAGCCCTTCATCGAAAATGTCTTCGGCGATTATCCGGAACTGGAGTTTCTAGCCGATCTGCGCCGCGACAGCTTGCCGGTCAATATCCGCATCCAGCAGTTCTTCATGCAACCTGGCAGCCTGCTCAACAGCGCAGCGGCGCAGCAGGATTACGTCAGCAGCAATTACAGCCACGCGGCCCGGGACATCAACGCCGCCGGGTTGAACCTGGTGGCGCAACTGGTTGCCAGCCACGCTGATCATCCCGATCGCTTGAGTCTGAGCTGCAACCCGGACATCACCCTCGACCTGTTGCCGATGATCGCCAGGCGCCGGGCTGCCGGCGAGACCATTCTGATGGTCGGCCAGGTGCATAACGATTTGCCCTACATGCCCGGTGATGCCGAAGTCGGGATCGATACGTTTGACCTTTTGATTGACGAGAAAGACAACACAACCCTGTTCTCCACACCGAACATGCCGGTGGGTTTGCAGGATCATCTGATCGGCCTGCATGCCAGCACACTGGTGCGCGATGGCGGTACTTTGCAGATCGGCATCGGTTCCATGGGCGACGCGCTGACGGCGGCGTTGCTGGCGCGCCAAGCCGACAACGACGGTTACAAGGCAGTGTTGGCGGATGTAAATCTCAGCCAGTGGGCGCAACTGATCGAGCGCGAAGGCGGCATCGAGCCATTCGCCAGAGGCCTTTACGGTTGCAGCGAAATGTTCGTCAACGGCCTGCTGGTGCTGGCCGATGCGGGCATCGTGCGGCGCAAGGTGTACCCCGATGTGCCGACCCAGCAGCAGGCGAATGCCGGCACCCTCGACGAAGCGGCGCAAACCGATGGCATCTCGGTCCACGGCGGTTTCTTTCTCGGGCCGCGCAGTTTCTATGAGCGCTTGCGTGAGTTGCCGCAAAACAAGCGGCTCGAATTCAACATGACCCGCATCAGCTACATCAACGAGCTATACGGTCAGGAAGAGCTCAAGCGTTTGCAGCGCCTCGATGCGCGGTTCATCAACACGGCGTTTACCGTGACCCTGCTGGGGGCTGCCGTGGCGGATCAGCTCGAAGACGGGCGCGTGCTCAGCGGCGTAGGCGGGCAGTACAACTTTGTGGTGCAGGGTCATGCACTGCAAGGCGCGCGCTCGGTGTTGCTGCTGCGCAGCTGGCGCGAGTCGGGGGGCGAGGTCAGTTCGAACATTGTTTGGGAGTACGGCCATTGCACCATTCCGCGGCATCTGCGCGATATTGTGGTCACCGAATACGGCATTGCCGATCTTCGCGGCAAAACCGATGCAGCAGTGATCGAAGCCTTGCTCAATATCAGTGACTCACGCTTTCAGCCCGGGCTGATCGAACAGGCGCAAAAGGTTGGCAAGCTACCGAAGGATTTCCACCTCGATCCGCGCTTTACCGACAACCGCCCTGAACGTTTGCAGGCGATCGCCGCGCGGCATGCGCCGCTGTTTCCCGAGTATCCGTTGGGCTGTGATTTCACCGAGGTGGAGCGGGACGTGTTGCGGGCGCCGAACTGGTTGAAGAGCAAGTTCAAGCTGAGCGAGATTCTGGAGTTGGGTAAGGCTGCGCTGGATGCACCCGAGGCTTCGACATTTCCCGGACACCTGGAGCGGATGCAGCTGAGCCAGCCGGAAGGGTTGAAAGAAGACCTTTATCAACGCCTCCTGCTAACCGGCCTGAAGGCTACCGCGCAATAGCTGCCACCCAACACAACTGTGGGAGCTGGCTTGCCAGCGATGAGGCCCTGACATTCAACATCTTCGTTGGCTGTCTGGCCGCCATCGCTGGCAAGCCAGCTCCCACAGTGATTTGCGGTGTGGTTATTCGATGAAGGTCACAACGCCATCTT
>NZ_RCOE01000287.1:0-808 GCF_004321495.1 Pseudomonas sp. Sample_10 | reverse complement strand
CGGGTTTCATCGCCGACGGTCTGCGCGAAATCGTGGATCACCTGCGGGTCGGACAAGTCCTTGCGCTGGGCGGTGGTCGACATCATCAAGTGGTTCTGGACCAGCCAGACGATCAGGCGGCTGTCCCACAGCGGCAACTGGTGGCGCTGGCAAAAGGCCTCGGCGTCCACGGCACCGATGTCCGAATGATCACCATGCCGGCCCTTGCCAATGTCGTGGTACAGCCCGGCCATGTAGATCAGCTCCGGCTTGGGCAGCTTGGCCATGAGCTTGGCGGCCAGCGGAAATTTTTCCGATACCTGGGTGTACTGCAACTTGCGCAGGTGTTTGATCAGGTTCAGCGTGTGGGCATCGACCGTATAGATGTGAAACAGGTCGTGTTGCATCTGCCCGACGATGAAACCGAACTCCGGCAAATAACGCCCGAGGATGCCGTAGCGGTTCATCCGGCGCAGGTTGCGATGGATGCCGATCTTGCATTTGAACAGCTCGATGAACAGGCTGGTGTTGCGGATATCGTTGCGGAAGTCGTCGTCGATCAGATGACGATTTTCACGCAGCAGGCGAATGGTGTCGGCGCGTACGCCTTTGATTTCCGGCTGCTGCGCCATCAGTACGAAGATTTCCAGCATGGCGAACGGTGTGCGGCGGAACACATTGTCGTTGCGCGCCTCGATGTAGCCGTCGTGCAACTGGAATCGCGAGTTGATCGGTTGCGGCGGCGCCTCATCCTCCGGCGCGAGGATGACTTCCTCGAAGTGCTGGATGATCAGGTCGCTGAGCTGGGCAATGCTCATGACCACGCGGA
>NZ_RCOE01000262.1:0-816 GCF_004321495.1 Pseudomonas sp. Sample_10 | reverse complement strand
CGGCCCCATCGCTGGCAAGCCAGCTCCCACAGGAATTCGGTTCCCACATTGGGAATCGGGTTGTCAGTTACTTCCCGCCACTCCCCGCCACGCTTTCACCACCGCGCGTCAGGTAATAAGCGCCGAGAATCGGCAGCATGGTCACGATCATCACCAGCATCGCCACGACGTTGGTCACCGGTACGTCCCGTGGGCGGCTGAGCTGGTTGAGCAGCCACAGCGGCAAGGTGCGTTCATGGCCGGCGGTGAAGGTGGTGACGATGATTTCGTCGAACGACAGGGCAAACGCCAGCATGCCGCCGGCGAGCAACGCCGAGCCGAGGTTCGGCAGGATGATGTAGCGGAAGGTCTGCCAGCCGTCGGCGCCGAGGTCCATCGAGGCTTCGATCAAACTGTATGACGTGCGGCGCAAGCGGGCGATGACGTTGTTGTAGACGATCACCACACAGAACGTCGCGTGACCGACGATGATGGTGAACATCCCAGGCTCGATGCCCAGCGTCTTGAAGGTCGCCAGCAAGGCGATGCCGGTGATGATCCCCGGCAGGGCAATCGGCAGGATCAGCATCAGCGAAATGCCTTGTTTGCCGAAGAAATCCCGGCGATACAACGCCGCCGACGCCAGCGTGCCGAGGACCATGGCAATCGCCGTGGCGATGGCCGCGATTTGCAGCGACAGCTTGATCGCTTCCAGTACATCGGGCCGCGAAAACGCCACGCCGATCCACTTCAGGGTAAAGCCCTTGGGTGGAAAGCTGAACGCCGCGTCTTCGGTGTTGAAGGCGTACAGGAAGATGATCAGGATCGGGAAGTGCA
>NZ_RCOE01000098.1:0-31114 GCF_004321495.1 Pseudomonas sp. Sample_10 | reverse complement strand
ATCTCGTATGCCGTAATCGCGCCTCCACCGGAATAGAATTTTCTATACACCTCCTTGAGTTCAGCCTTGCTAAAGTTATCTGCCACCTCGCTTTTCAGAAGTTCCCCAAGCTTTATTTTTACCACCTTCCCTGTAGAGACAACCATTACTACAGCAAGATTCTTATGATTTTCAAACCCCAACAACTTGTACTTATCATTATCAGACTCATTACCCATTAAACCTTTCCTCTATTATCTCCCCCACAACATGAAATTCATCAAGATCAAAACAGGACGCAACCGTTATAAATAGCTTATTTGCTGCTTTGTCATACACCAATTTTTCATGATCGCTATTCGACAAACCTTTCTTTATTATCAACAGATCCCCTGACTCATGCGCGCCACAAACTTCAGTCTCTAAAAGAACTCCAATTACGTTGCGCGCAGGGCCAAAATAATAAGTCAGGGGATGAGTGGCAGCCAGCTCACCGACCCGCTTATCAATATTCTGAAAAAGCTCACTTTCTTTGATGACAGGAACCGCTGCCGGATTCATATTGCCCTGTAAAGACACACTGTTCTCTACAATCTCCCGCTCTTCAAAATCCACGGTCTCTATTTCTTTGCAAGACACACCAAAGAAATCGGAAATTTTGCGAATGGTAGTTTGCTGAACATTGACAACCCGCCCTTCCAGAATATTATAGATCGTCGTCCGAGTTAACCCACTGGAATTACACAACGACAACTGTGTCTCACCACGGCTTTTTATCAGGTATTTAATATTACTCTTCAACCTTTCCGTTTTTTCTTTTTTATGCATTATTTAGCTACCACTTTATCGCCCCGACAGAAATTCAACACCGTTATTTTTTATTAAAAAACAATACCTACCTTATCTCTATACAAAAATAATTTTGCAACCACACCCGACAACCGTCAATTAATGTTTCACACGAGCATTCTCAACGTCAAGTCTGACAGACCCGCCAGACTTAACTTAAAGATATTTCCTACGGAAATTTTAAAGCTACCTGACGAATCAACCTACAGAACTATCGAAGCAACGGAAGATGAATCATTTAATTACATAGATGTTCAATTTTATGATTAATTAAATGGAATTTTCTGGTAATAAATCCAGCAGTCCATCAACTCATGTACTGCCTTCAACCACTTTTGATCGGCGGCGCAGGACTTACATATTCCTCAACCCTTGCTCGGAGCACCAACGTGAAAAAAGCCGCCCCCAACTCTTCTCAATCCTCTGACCAATCAGCCTTCGAGGCTATCGATCTCTCCAAACTCTCGGACATCACCGAGCCGCTCGTCAGTGCACGCCTGCGCAATCCAAAGCGCCCTGACCCCGTCAGCGATGTCTTTACTATCGTCCCGAATGTCGACACCGAATCATTGCTTTGTCACGCCTGTGAAACCCTTGCCTCGCTCAATGTCATGAGCACCGATCTCGCCTGCGAACTGGAGGGTTCGCGCCGCAATGTAGCGTTGGCCATCCAGCAACTGGCCGCGCTGGGAGGGTTGTTGGTCAATCGAGCGCTGGACAACATCGACCCACCCGGCGGTTCAACCGAAACTCCGTCAAACCGGTAAAGGTTGTGGTCGCGTTCTTTTCCCAAGGAGGATTTTTGTCATGGATCGATACATGCCTGTCACCGGCATCGACTGCACCATCCCATCATTGCTGATCGACACCGAAGCACCGCTCGACGTATTGCACGAAACCGCGGCCTACCGCATCCGCACTGCGACTCAATTGCTGGAAAGTTTTGCCTTCAATGAAGGGGTTCACAGTGAACTGGCGCGGGTGTTGGTGACGTCTCTGCGCGAGGGTTGCGATTTGATGGATGTCGTAGGACGGCGTTTGCAGGCACAGCTTTCGGCTTGAAGCCCCGCTGAACAACGGGCGCCGTCGGGCGCCCATTCAAGCCTGCACAAATGGCATTGTCACAAGGCCGCTTACCAAACAAGATTCATCAGCCCCCGTCGGTAAATCAAAACAAAGATCATCCAGGACCGCTGACGTTGCGGCCCTGTCAAATGGGGAGCCGTCATGTACCCAAGTGCTAGTTGAACGGTCTTTCACCTGAAAAAGGTTCCCGTTTTCGTCGCAGGCGGGTAATGAGGAAATGGGTCGCTGTAGCGGCATAAGCGAGCTTCCTTGCACATTTTGGTTAGAGGTTTTGTAGCCGTGATCAGCTGCCCCTCAAGCTAGCATAGGGTCCGGAAGCTCGCGCTCGACTGCTTCTTTCATAATGTTTCTTGTGTTTCGATGCCGTAACCAAACCACAATCGCCTCCTTGCATTACCCTCGCTTTTCCTGGCTCTGCCCGACCGCTGGCAGAGGAACCAGATACCTGATCGCAAGCTGCTCTGCGGCGCAGTCTGAAACATCCAGAGCATGATTGCTTTCCGCGCGCTGCAAGGACTTCTCGGTGGTTCGATGATCCCGATGGTGTTCACCAAGGAGCAACCACCGCCCACGCCGAGTGCCGATGCCCATTGAGCCTCGGCACTGCTCCTGAAAATCAGGCCTGAGGGGTTTTGCGGAAGCCGACGGCCAGGCGGTTCCAGCTGTTGATGGTGTTGATGGCGACTGTCAGGTCGACCAGTTCCTTGGGGCTGAACTGGGCCGCGACCACGTCGTAATCTTCATCCGGAGCGTGGGTCAGGCTGAGCTGGGTCAGGGATTCGGTCCACAGCAGAGCGGCGCGTTCACGCTCGGTGAAGAACGGCGCTTCACGCCAGGCAGTCACGGCAAACAGACGGCGTGGGGTTTCGCCGCCTTTGATCGCGTCAGCGGTGTGCATGTCGATGCAGAAGGCACAACCGTTGATTTGCGAGGCGCGCAACTTGACCAGTTCGATCAGGTTCTTTTCCAGCGGCAGCTTGGATACAGCGGTTTCCAGCGCAATCATGGCTTTGAGGGCGTCAGGGCTGGCGGTGTAGAAATCGATACGCGGTTGCATGGTGTGCTCCAGGGCAAATGGATGTGGAGCTACGTTAGTCTCGCGAGTGTTTTGGGCAAATAGCCAATATTCGAGAAGTCGAGGAGACCACCGATACAGGCCCCGAAAGAAAAGTACGAAATGTGAATTGCCATCACTCGGCCCGCCCCACTAGAATGCGATCAATTCTTAATTGCACTCACGCAGGATGCCCGAGTCGAGTACTTGCCCGCCATGCCGTCCGCCGATCAATCCCTGAACCAGCAAGTTCATCATCTCTACAGCGAACATCACGGTTGGCTGCAGAGTTGGCTGCATCGCAAACTGGGCAACCGTTGTGATGCGGCCGACCTGGCCCACGACACCTTCCTGCGCTTGTTGACACGTCAGGTGGTGAAACCGCTGGGTAGCGAGCCGCGGGCATTGCTGACGCACATTGCCAAAGGCCTGGTGATTGACTGCTGGCGGCGGCAGGACATCGAGCGCGCGTACCTGGAAACCATCGCGCATTTGCCGGCGGCCGAAGTGCCGTCGCCGGAAACCCGTCTGCTGATCCTCGAAACCCTGTGGCGCATCGAAGCGCTGCTACGGGAACTGCCCGCCGTCACCCGCGAAACGTTCTTGCTGTCGCAGATCGAGGGCCTTACGTACGCGCAGATCGCCACCCGTTTGAATGTCTCGTTGATCACCGTCAAGCGCCACATGCGCACGGCGTTCATTGCCTGCCTGAGTGTCGCCTGATGAATTCGTCGATGATCAACCCGCAGATTCTTGGCGAAGCCGCCGACTGGCTGGTGCAACTGCATTCCGGCACGGCAACGGCCGCCGATCACCAGGCCATCGCCCAATGGCGCAGCCGCAGTGCCGAGCATGCCCAGGCCTGGCAGCGGGTCGAAGTACTGCTCGGGGATTTTCGTGGTGTGCCGGCCAACCTCGCCATGCAGACTTTGCAACGGGCTTCACGCAAAGAGGGCTTGAGTCGCCGACAGACCCTCACCCGCCTGGGCTTGTTGTTTATTGCCGGGCCCTTGGGTATGGCATCGCAACACCTGCCTTGGGAGCAATGGACCGCCGATCAGCGCACCGCCGTGGGTGAACAGAAAAACCTGCAACTGCCCGATGGCAGCCAGTTGCTGCTCAACACCGACAGCGCGGTGAACATCGCTTTCAATCCGCAAGAGCGACGCGTCCTGTTGCTCAATGGCGAAATGTTGATCAGCAGCGCCAAAGACCCCGGCGCGCGCCCCTTTATCGTCGAAACTCCGCAAGGCACGGCTCATGCGCAGGGCACCCGGTTTTGCGTGCGCACAGAAAACGCCACAAGTCAGGTGTCCGTTCTCGAAGGGCAAGTGGTGGTCACCCCGCAATTACTGCGCGAAAGCACGACCCTCAGTGCTGGCGAGCGTCAGCGCTTCAGGCTCGACAGGGCCGAGGCTGCGCAGCGTTTTGACCTCGACACCGTCGCTTGGGACAAGGGCATGCTGCTGGCCAACAACATGCGACTGGATGAACTGTTGAGCGAACTTGGCCGCTACCGCCCGGGGGTATTGCGCTGCCACCCGGACGTCGCCGGGCTGCGTGTGTCGGGCGCATTTTCCCTGCGCGACACCGACGCCAGCCTGCGCCTGCTCAGCGATACCTTGCCGCTGAATATCAGCCGCATGACCCAATACTGGTTAACGGTCGAGCCGAGGGTCTGACGCCGTCGGCCTTCACCGCCGTCAGGCGCGCTTGAGCAACCACTGCAAAAACCCTTTCTTGCGCACCACAACCGGTTCTTCCTGAATCAGCGACTGCACCTTGTGCAAGCGGAAATCCAGCAAGGTTTTCATCGCATCGTTGATGTCGTGGCGAGCATCCAGGCACGGTTTCAGGTAGTCCTTTTCAATACGGTAAAGCGTGCAAAAAGTCTTCGCGGCAAACTCGGCAGCCGACGATGTGTCGGTGAGGATGCCAGCCTCGCCGATCACTTCCCCTGGCCCCATGCGCCCGGTTTCGATGAGCGCGCCGTGGACGTTCAACGTTACCGACACCACGCCGGACTCGATGATGAACAAGTGATGACTGACCTCCCCCGCCGCCAGGATCGTCTCGCCGGCACGGAAAGTCTGCAGGGCCATGTTCTGGCTGAAGGTTTCTTTCTCTTCCTGGCGCAAGGTCGAGAAAATCGGCGAACTGTCGAGCAACGCCCGTGGCCGTGAAGAATCGCTCTCGGGATTGGGCTCGACGCTCGAGAGCAAATTGATCCCGGACGCCCGCAAGTGCCGGAATGCCAGGTCGAACAGCTGATTGCGCACCGTGCGCTTTTCGCTCATCGAGGCAACGAACCCGCTGATTTCATAATCCGCGCCAGCAGCGCTGGAGCTTTTGAGCGCCACCTTCGGCCCCGGCGCACTCAGCAGAATGCGGCAACCTTGCATGGCCCGCTCGAGAGCATCGATCACGGTTTGCGGACGGACATGGGGGCTGACCTGCAAACTGATGGAAACGCCGAACATGTCACTGGGCCGGCTGAAGTTGGTGATCTTGGCCTTGGCCGCGAGCGAGTTGGGGATCACGATCATGCTGCCCTGGGAGGTCTGCAACCGCGTGGCCCGCCAGTCGATGTCGATAACCCGACCTTCGGTGCCGTCGATGGCAATCCAGTCATCCAGTTGGTAGGGCTTGGTGGTATTGAGGACGATCCCGGAGAACACATCGCTGAGTGTGCTCTGCAACGCCAGGCCGACGATGATCGCCAGCGCGCCGGAAGTCGCCAGCACGCCTTTGACCGGCAAATCGAGCACATAGGCCAGCGCGGCAATCACCGCGATCAGGAAAATCAGCGCACCGAGCAGGTCCTGGAGCAATCGCCCGGTATGCCCGACCCTTTGCATCATCGCCGCGCCAATCAGCACCGTCAGGGTGCGCGCGGCGAATAACCACCAGGCGATCTGCAAACCGGTGGCCGCCAGGTGCAACGGCACGTTGTCCGCCCACGGCGCCGGCACCATCGGGTTCATGCCTTCGTTGAACAGCAAAACGCTGTACAGCGAAAAAATCACTACCCGCAGGAACAGTTTCCAGCTGTGGTGGTTGGCGTCGATCAAGCGCCACATGACCATATCGATCAGGATCAGGACCAAGGCGCAGATCAACGGGTGTTCGGCGATCAACGACAGCATCAAGCAACTCCGGCACAGGACAATGAACGCAAATATCGCACACATTGTAGCTGCCGCAGGCTGCGATCTTATGATCCTGATTTTTATCGCTCCGAGAACGTCCGAAGATCAAGATCAAAAGACCGCAGCCTGCGGCAGCTCCTGCAATCAACCGTGCATCTGGCCGAAGCGGCCGGACTGGAAATCGGCGAACGCCTGGTGGATTTCTTGCTCGCTGTTCATCACGAACGGGCCGTGACCAACGATAGGTTCATCAATCGGTTCGCCGCTGAGCAACAGCACCACTGCGTCGCTATTGGCTTCAAGGCTCAACTGATCGCCCTTGCGCTCGAACAGCGCCAGCTGCCCTTCTCGCACCAGTTCCAGACCATTGACCTGAACCGTGCCGCGCAGCACCACCACTGCTGTGTTGCGACCTTCGTGCAAGTCCAGTGTCAGCAACTTGCCACCATTGAGGCGCAGGTCCCAGACATCGATGGGCGTGAAGGTGTGCGAAGGGCCGGCATGGCCGTCGAATTCGCCGGCAATCAATCGCAGGCGGCCGGCGTTGTCCTTCAAGGCGATGCTCGGGATATCGCCATCGAGGATTGTCTGGTAACCGGGCTCGGCCATTTTGTCCTTGGCCGGCAAGTTGACCCACAGTTGCACCATCTCCAGCGTGCCGCCGATTTTGGCGAAGTCGCTGGAGTGGAACTCTTCATGCAGGATCCCGGAAGCGGCAGTCATCCATTGCACATCGCCGGGGCCGATCTTGCCGCCGCTGCCGGTGGAATCGCGGTGTTCCACTTCACCTTTGTAAACGATCGTCACGGTTTCAAAGCCGCGATGGGGATGCTGCCCCACACCACGTCGCTCGGTGGTCGGAGTGAATTCGGCGGGGCCGGCGTGATCGAGCAGCAGAAACGGACTGATGTGTTTGCCCAGGTTGTCGTAGGAAAACAGCGTGCGCACCGGAAAACCGTCGCCGACCCAATGGGTCCGTGGACTGGTGTAGATACCAATGATGTTTTTCATGGTGTCTCCTGATGAAGTGAGTAAGGCCATGGACAAAGCTTAAAACCATGACCTTTGCTGCACTAGACTGCAAAAATCAGTCTCTGTGTTCTATCGGGAGAACGATGGTGCAAGGCATCAACATCCTCTGATAGTGAGAAGCTCAGGATTTATGGGACTGGCGGACTTTTTATTCCGGACATAATATTACCGAGAATTACAACCATAATATCCGCTCCTGCCCGAGGTCTTGAATATGCAAAGCCCCAACCGCGAAGCCACCCTCGCCCAATGGATCGCCCAGGAACAGGCCATGCGCGCCCGACTTCAGGGGCCGGGCAGTTTGTCCATGGCCGAGGTCAGCGCCCTGTCGCCTGCCGAGTTTTTCGAAGGCATCGGCAACGGTGACCTGCCCTCACCGCCCATTGGCGCGCTGATGGATTTCATCCCTATCGAATGGTCCGCCGGGCTGTTCGTTTTTCAGGGCACGCCCGATTCAAGGCACTACAACCCGCTGGGCACCGTGCACGGTGGCTATGCCGCAACGTTGCTGGACTCCTGCATGGGTTGTGCGATCCATACGCAATTGAAAAAAGGCCAGGGCTACACCACGCTGGACCTGCGCATCAGCTACGTCCGCGCCTTGAACAACGCCAGCGGCCCGGTGCGCGCCGAGGGCAAAATCGTCCATCTGGGGCGCTCGACAGCACTGGCCGAAGGGCGGATTTATGATGTGGATGGGCGCTTGTATGCGACAGGGACGACCACTTGCATGATTCTTGAGGCTCGAGGGTAAGGCTCCAGAACCGCGGTGCTGCCTTCGCAAGCGAGCCCACTCAGACATTTAATCTATATGGGACACAAAAAAGCCCGTGCTCACTGAAGATTAAATGTGGGAGCGGGGTCGCTCGCGAAGAGGACATTTCAAACGTCGATAACCTCACCGGAATACAGCGTTTCTTGACTTACGGTAAACATTGCTTTGCCCACCCAGCGGTTTTTCCCGCGAATGCAGGCGCGGATACTCAATGCATTCCCACTGCAACCTCTGGAGTCATTCATGTCTGTTCCCGCATTCGGTCTTGGTACTTTTCGCTTGCAAGGCCAGGTGGTCATTGATTCGGTCAGCACCGCTCTGGAACTTGGCTACCGGGCCATCGACACCGCGCAAATCTACGAAAACGAAGCTGAAGTCGGTGAAGCCATTGCCGCCAGCGGCATCCCCCGGCAAGAGCTGTTCATCACCAGCAAGATCTGGGTGGCCAATTTCGCCAAGGATCGTCTGCTTGAAAGCCTCAAGGAAAGCCTGCAAAAACTGCAGACCGACTACTTGGACCTGACGCTGATCCACTGGCCCTCGCCCGAAGACCAGGTATCGGTCGAAGAATTCATGGGCGCCCTGCTCGAAGCCAAGCGCCTGGGCCTGACTCGGCAGATCGGCGTGTCGAACTTCACCATCGACCTGATGCAACGGGCGATCGCCGCCGTCGGTGCCGAAAACATCGCCACCCACCAGATCGAACTGCACCCGTACTTGCAAAACCGCAAGGTGGTCGAGTTCGCGCAAAGCCAGGGTATCCAGATCACGTCGTACATGACCCTGGCCTATGGCGAAGTACTCAAGGACCCGGTCATTGCACACATCGCCGAGCGCCTTCAGGCGACACCGGCACAGGTCACCCTGGCTTGGGCCATGCAGTTGGGGTACGCGGTGATTCCTTCATCGACCAAACGCATCAACCTCGCCAGCAACCTCAAGGCCTGTGGCATGCAGTTGAGTGACGCCGACATGGCGCTGATCTGCAGCCTGGATCGCGGCCAACGCCTGACCAGCCCCAAAGGCATCGCACCGAACTGGGATTAATCGCGCCTGACCTCAAGACTACGGTCAAGGCGCGTCATCGCCTGTTGCAGCTGATCGACGGCGGCGTCGATCAGCGAAGCGCGGCCCTCCCCGCAGGCACGCTCCAGTTGTTCGCAACACGTCACCAATGACTGCGCACGAACCATCTGCGCGCCGCCCTTGATACGGTGCGCCAGCTCTTGCAGGAGAGGATAATTGTGGGTGACATGTGCCTGCAGCAGACGCGCGCGATCATCGCGATTAGTCGCCATTACGTCGCGCAGCAATTCGGCGATCAGTTCATCGTCCGCACCGACATACTTCGCCAAACCGCTCAAGTCGATCTCGGCGTTTGGCCGTTGTTCGTTCGCGCCCGTCGGGAGGTGGCCGAACCTTTCGGCCAGCCATTTGCTCAAGTCGCCCAATCGAATCGGTTTGAACAGACAATCGTCCATACCCGCCTCGATACAGCGGATTTTTTCCTCCGGCTGTGCATTGGCGGTAAACCCCAGAATCAATGTCGGTGATCCGCCCTCGAACCGTTCTTCATCGCGGATCGCACCCGCCAGTTCATAACCACTGGCAACCGGCATGTTGCAATCGGTGATGACCAGGTCCACTTCGTGCCCGCGCCACTGCTCGAAACCCTGCTGGCCATCTTCCGCCAACAGCACGTGATGCCCCAGGTAGCTCAACTGCCGCGAAAGCAACAAGCGATTCGCCGGATAATCGTCAACCACCAGAATCAACAGCGCTCGAGTGGGTGGCAGGTCGTCATGCTTGTGTACTTCAATGGCCGGCAACGGTTGCAGCGCGATCAGCTCAAGGTTGATGTCCACTTGCGTACCGCTTCCGAGCACACTGTGGAGATGTAATCGGCCGCCCATCATTTCGCATATCGTGCGGCTGATCACCAGTCCAAGACCGGAACCCTGGCGGCCAGATTGCCGGCTATTGCCGGCCTGCACGAAGGGGCTGAACAATCGCTGCTGGTCCGCGGTGCTGATGCCGATGCCGCTGTCTTCTACACGCAGGCTGACCGCCAATCGATCGGATGACGTCGACACCGTGCGCAGAGTCAGGCTGACCTCACCTTCTTGGGTGAATTTGATCGCGTTGCTCAACAGGTTGGACAACACCTGCTTGAAGCGCGTGGGATCGACCAGCACATCGCGGTCGCTGTGTTCCTCAAGTTCGACCCGCCAGCGCAGGTTCTTTTGCTGCGCCAGGCCTTCAAACACCCGACACACCGAGAGCACCAGGTCCTGCAGATTGGCCCGCTCCGGGGTCAGCGACAGATGACCGGACTCAATGCGCGCAATGTCCAGAATGTCGCCAATCAACCCCAATAACTGTTGCCCGGCATTGGACGCCACCTCGATGGCCGCACGGTCGGTCACGCCCTCGTCCGCCCTTTTCAGCGCCAGTTCCAGCATGCCGATCAAGGCATTCATGGGCGTACGAATTTCATGGCTCATGGTTGCCAGAAACGTGGTCTTCGCCCGGTTTGCCTCATCGGCCGCCTCCTTGGCGTCTTGCAATTGGGCAAGCAATTGCTGGCGCTGACGGATCTGCCGACGCTGCCAGGCAATCCAGGCCAAAGCGAGCAACAACAAACTGCCGGCGACCGCAAAGGCCTGAAGAATTTGCTGGCGATGGCGCAACCAGTAACTCTGTTCGAGCATCAGGTCATTGCGCCAATACTGAGTCATCTCGTCGATTTCTTCGGGGGCAATGCTCAGCAACGCCTTGTCCAGTATCGAATGCAACTCTGTCGCGTTTCGACTGGTCGCCAGCGTGCCGCGAGCAGGTTCGACGCCGACGGTGCTGGTCACTTGCAATCGCCCACGATACAGCCGCGAAATCATGTAGCGGGCGCCGATCAACGAATTGATACCGCCATCGGCCCTGCCCTGCGCGACCTTCTCCATCGCATCCGCCGTCAACGATGCGTTGACCAGCCGGATCTGCGGAAAATTCTGACGGATGAATTCGCCAGCACTGTTGCCTTGGGTAACGGCAAGTGTTTTGCCGGCCATGTCATCGAGGGTCGCGGGGCTGCCCGGCTCCACGCGGGTGACCAGCACATTCGGACTGGTGAGGAACGGACGGGTGAATAGCAATTGGGCTTCGCGTTCAATACTGGGGCTGATCCCCGCGACAAGGTCCACCTGACCGGTCCTGATCCACTCAAGCATTTCAGCGACGGATTGGGTCGGTCGCATATCGAACTTCAAACCGGTGCGCAGGCTGACTTTTTCCAAAACGTCGGCAGCAATACCGCGAAATCGGCCTTCACTGTCGAAAAATGAAATGGGCATCATGTTTTCATTGATCGCCACCCGCAAACGCGGGTTTTGTTTGAGCCAGCGCTGCTCGACCACGCTTAGCTGCAATGGCTGGGTGCCGGAAACAGTGGCCCCCCCTGCGCCCCAGCGGCGCAAGATGCTGATCTGTTCATTGGCGCTGATCGCCGCCAATGCCTGGTTGACGATGCGCAATAACCGGCGATTGTCACCGGCCAGGGCAAACGCAAACCGGCCCGGTTCAATGGAGGAAAATTTCGCCAGTCGAACGTTGTTCAGGTAGTTCTTGCTGATCAGGTAATGGGCACTGATGGCATCACCCAGGTAGATATCCGCTTGCCCGAACGCCACGGCCCCCACCGCGCCCAGCGTCGAAGGAAACAACTCTACCCGAGCCCCGGGATAGAACTGCCGCACGTACTCTTCCGGCAAGTAGTGATACAACATCGCCAGACGTTTGCCGGCCAGCGCCCGATCCAGCGTTTGCGGTGAGTCGGTACGGGTGACCAACACCGGTTGATCGACGGCATAGGTACTGGACATCTGTAACTGCGGGTCTTGCGCCTCATAACTGTTGGCCGTTCCCAGCAGGTCGGCCGCTCCTTGCTTGAGGGCCTGCACCGCCTCGGCGCGTGTGGCGTAGCGGTGAACTTCAATCTCTGTCTGCAACAACTGTTTGAGCAGGTCGGCGTAGTCTGCCGTCAGCCCCTCCAGGGCATGTCCCGTGGTGGTGATGTCGAAAGGTGGATAGTCGGGTGCTGACACCGCCAGCACCAATCGACGTTTTTGCTGCAGCCAGCGTGCATCGGCTTCCGACAGTTGGACGCTACCTCCTTCCACGCTGGAGCGCCCGAGCAGCGTCAGTGTTTGCGGTTGCGCACAGACACTCGATGCCCACAAACAAAGCACCAGCAACAAACGTTTTCTAAAGCTGCGCGAAAGTTCGATGGCGTTCTCTCAGATCAGATGATTACGCCGGGCAAGATCCCGCAGATGCACCGACGAATCCACGTTGAGTTTTTCAATCAAACGGGTTTTGTAGGTGCTGACGGTCTTGTGGCTCAAATGCATGATGTCGGCGATGGTCTTGTTGCTCATTCCGCGGGCCAGATGCTGAAAAATCGTCAACTCCCGGTCTGACAGATTGTCGATCATCTGTTTTTCACTGCGCTGCAACGTGCTCATCGACACTGAACTTGTGGGCAGCCGCGAGAAGTAGGTATATCCGCCCATCACCGCGTGCACCGCCTTGTGCAGGTGCTCAAGGTCGTTGGTCTTGGCGACATAGGCAGCGGCTCCGGCGCGCATGCAGCGATCCTGATAAAACGACGGCTCCTGAGAGGTAAAGACCACCACGCGACAATTCACCTCGCCCGCCTTGATGCGAGCCAACACATCAAGCCCATCGAGAAACGGCAGGTTCAGGTCCAGTATCACCAGTTCCGGTTGGTGTTCACGGATCATCGGCAGGACTTCATTACCGGTGGAGGCTTCGTGGATGCGTTTGTACCCTTCCAGCTTGAGGACGATTTTGACTGCGCCGCGAATCACCGGATGATCGTCCACAATCAGCACTGACTTCATGGCAACTCCTGGGCAATTACACGATAAACGGGCGCTGACAGTCTTCGAGCAAGGCGCGAATAGACGCAGCGGCTGCGCCTGGACTGTTGCATGGAAAGCGAGGCGAAACTACCTGACAGAAATGACAGTGCCGACAGACGGTTGCCGTGAATCCGCGAGGGCCATCAGGCGCTGGATCGAAGCGAGATCCGGCACCAAGGCATGGCTAACACTGACTTTGCGCTGCGCGCAGAGCGCGATTGCAGGCAGTTGCGCGCGCTGGCCGTCGTAGATCATCACGCGATCGAGCTGTTGGTTATCCAGGCAGAAATCCAGCAGGTCGAATTTTCCGTGTCCCATTGCGGCGTTGATGATCAACAGATCGAAAGGCTCGCTGGCGTACTCCACCAGAACCAGCAGCTCTGCCATGTCTTGCACCGGGGCCACCCGGTAATAACCGAGCTGGTTGAACCAGCGCTCGATTCTCAGCCGGTTAAAGTGTTGTTCATCCGCGATCAGGATGCGTATGGACTTTTTGAACAACGTGGCCTCCCCGGTCAGATTATTGAGGTGGCAAGACTACGGAAGACCCGAAGGCCTTTCTGTAGGACTTTTCCCAAATACCAATGCACCGGTTCGGTTTATCAGAGCGCAATCGCAGGCAAGCCCGCTCACGCAGGGATCTTCAGTGGACACAAAAATGTGTGATCAAAGATCGAACTGTGGGAGCGGGCCCGAGATAACGCTTGTGCAGCCGGCAAATCTTTAGCTGGCAGTCGCCAATAACAGATCCTCCACCGAACTGGCATGCCCGCGATGCTTGCCATGGTCATACAGTGAGCCAGCGATTTCATCGGCGCGGATCGGCAGGATCGACAGCAACGTGTCGCTCAAGCCATGGCTGGCCTGGCAGAAGCCCTGCATATAAATGCCCGCCTTGCAGCGTTCGTCGGTGATCAGCTTGTAATTGCGGTCCACCTCGAAATCACCCAGATACGCTTGCAGCGGTGCCAGCAGTTTTCGGTGCATCTGCCGCTCGTATCCGGTGGCCAGCACTACCGCATCGTAATGGCGAGCCGTGACTTCGCCGGTGGCATTGTTGCGCACCGCCAGTTCGATACCGCGCTCAGTGGCGGTGGCTGTCTCGATGGTGGTCAGGGTGCGGAACGCGTGACGGGCAATGCCCGAGACTTTCTGGCGATAGAAAATGCCGTAGATGCGTTCAATCAGGTCGATGTCCACGACCGAGTAGTTGGTGTTGTGGTACTCGTTGACCAGACGCTCACGCTCGCTGCTCTGCTGGTGGAATACCAGGTCGGTGAACTCCGGCGAGAAGACTTCGTTGACGAATGGGCTGTCGTCGGCTGGCTTGAGCGCCGAGCCGCGCAGAATCATGTCGACCTGCACCGAAGGAAAGCTGTCGTTGAGATCGATGAACGCTTCCGCCGCACTCTGCCCACCACCGATGATCGCGATGCTCATCGGCTGGTTGTTCACGCACGGCTGCCTGGCCATTTGCGCCAGGTACTGCGAATGATGGAACACCCGGCCATCCTCTTTCAGCGCCTTGAACGCTTCGGGAATACGCGGCGTGCCACCGGCGCTGACCACCACGGCACGCGCGGTGCGCACATGTTGATGGCCCGTCGAATCACGGGAAATCACGCGTAGCGCTTCAACCTGCTGGTTGTGCAGCACCGGCTCGATGGTCAGCACTTCTTCGCCGTAGCGGCTCTGACGCTCGAATTGCGCGGCAACCCAGCGAAGGTAGTCGTTGTACTCCATGCGGCATGGATAAAAGGTGCCCAGGTTGATGAAGTCGACCAGGCGCCCGTGGGCCTTGAGGTAATTGACGAACGAATAAGGGCTGGTCGGGTTGCGCAAGGTCACCAGGTCCTTGAGGAAGGAAATCTGCAACTCGCTCTGGGTCGACAGCGTGTTGCCGTGCCAGCTGTAGTTCGCCTGTTTGTCGAGAAACAGCACATCCAGTTCGCCCTGGATCGGACCGCGCTCTTGCAGAGCGATGGCCAGCGCCAGGTTCGAAGGGCCGAAGCCGACGCCGATCAGGTCGTGAACGATGGGCGATGCAATTGCCTGTGTCATTTCCAGTGTCCTCTGGATGAACCCCGGGGCGACGGGGCAAGGAGAGCCTAAGTGACCTGACCGGCCTGGAGCAGGACAGTAGGTCGTCTGTTGAGTAGGAACGAGGACAGTGAAATAAAATTTAACCGCAAGGCATCAAAGGACGCCGATCAGTGCGCATCCCATTGCTGCATGCGCACCCGGCAATGTTTCATCGCATTGACGATGTGCTTTTCGACCATGGCCCTGGAAATACCCAACTGCTCGGCGATTTGCGGATGTGACAGGCCTTCGATCTTGCGCAGCAGAAAACTCTCGCGACACAACCGAGGCAATTCCGCCAACGCACGCTGGAGCATGTCCAGGCGCTGGCCGTGATCGAGGCTGTTGAGGGGTGACGGGGAGAAGTAACGCTCCTCGTTGTCCAGCACATCCAGCGGCTCGACCTGGCGCAGTGCATTGCGCCGATGATCGTCGATCACCAGGTTCAGTGCCGTACGATAAAGAAACGCCCGCGGCTGCTCGATCGGCGCGTCGCTGGAGCGCTCCAGGACTCGCAGATAAGCGTCATGCACCACATCTTCGGCAACCTGTCGGTTGCCGAGCTTGGCGTTCAGGAAACACACCAGCTCGCGATAGTAGTTTTCCAACATGACTCCGGCACGGGGACGGTCTTGAGCCACTTCATCGACCAGAAAACAGGCAATGGCACGATAGTGGCAACTGAGCTGCGTAATTTATAGTAATTCTCATATAGATTTAAAGTATTGCTTTGTCTTGGCTGACAAATAGTTGCCGGGCCGTGGAAACCTCCGAATTACACAATACCTGTGGGAGCTGGCTTGCCAGCGATGGCGGAGTATCAGCCGGCACATTCACTGACTGATCCACCGCTATCGCTGGCAAGCCAGCTCCCACAGGATGGTTGTATCACCCAGGCACGCGGCAGCTGTCACGCCATATGTCCCAGGCTAAATTCCCCAATGGCTTCTTCGTTTACAGGACAGCTACCCGTCTCTATCCGCCCCCCCGCGCTGAACGACGGGCCGAAATCCTTTGGCCGGAACCCTGCATGAAACGTCCCCGTCCCGCCCGACGCGCCCTGCTTGCTGCGCTCTGTCTGATCCCCGTTATCGCCGTCGCCGCCTGGCAGATCATCCCTCCTGGCCGAGACCAGTTCGTCACGGTGCAGGTCACCCGCGCCGATATCGAAAGCAGCGTGACCGCGCTAGGCACCTTGCAACCGCGGCGTTATGTCGATGTCGGCGCGCAGGCGTCCGGGCAAATCCACAAGATCCATGTGGAAGTCGGAGATGTCGTCAAGGAAGGCCAGTTGCTGGTGGAAATCGATCCATCCACGCAACAGGCCAAACTCGACGCTGGACGTTTTTCCATCGAAAACCTCAAGGCACAGCTTGAAGAACAGCGCGCGCTGCACGAACTCGCCCGGCAAAAATTCCAGCGTCAACAGCATCTCAAGGCCGGTGGCGCCACCCGCGAAGAAGATGTGCAGACCGCCCAGGCCGAACTGCGCGCCACCCAAGCGCGCATCGACATGTTCCAGGCGCAGATTCGCCAGGCCCAGGCCAGCCTGCGCAGCGATCAGGCCGAACTCGGCTACACTCGGATCTACGCGCCGATGTCCGGCACCGTAGTCGCACTCGACGCCCGCGAGGGCCAGACCCTGAATGCCCAGCAGCAGACGCCGTTGATTCTGCGCATCGCCAAACTGTCACCGATGACGGTTTGGGCCGAAGTTTCTGAAGCCGATATCGGCCACGTCAAACCCGGCATGACGGCCTGGTTCACCACACTCAGCGGTGGCGCCCGACGCTGGAAAAGCACCGTGCGACAAATTCTGCCGGTGCCGCCAAAACCTCTCGACCAAACCAGTCAGGGTGGTGGCAGCCCCGCCAGTTCAAGCAAAAGCGGCAGCGCTCGGGTGGTGCTGTATACCGTACTGCTCGACGTCGACAACGCCGACAACGCGTTGATGGCAGAAATGACCACCCAGGTATTTTTTGTCGCCGATCAGGCGCAAAACGTTCTCACCGCGCCGATTGCGGCGCTGCAGGCAGGAAAACAAGCCGGCAGCCAGACCGCGCAAGTGGTTGCCAAAAACGGCAGCATCGAACAACGCAACGTCCGCACCGGCATCAGCGATCGTCTGCGGGTGCAGATTCTCGACGGCCTGCAAGAAGGCGATCACCTGTTGATCGGCCCGGCCGACGGGAGTGGCGGTTGAATGCAAACGCCCCTGATCGAACTGCAGGACATCCGCAAGGCCTATGGCGGTGGCGACGCACCTGAAGTTCACGTGTTGCGCGGCATTGACCTGTCGATCCATGCCGGGGAATTCGTGGCGATTGTCGGCGCGTCCGGTTCCGGCAAGTCGACGCTGATGAACATCCTCGGCTGCCTCGACCGGCCGACCTCGGGCGAGTACCGCTTCGCCGGGGAAAATGTCGCGGCGCTCGACAGTGACGAACTGGCCTGGCTGCGCCGCGAAGCGTTCGGCTTCGTGTTTCAGGGTTACCACCTGATTCCATCCGGCTCGGCCCAGGAAAACGTCGAGATGCCGGCCATCTACGCTGGCACTCCGGCTGCCGAGCGCCACGCCCGCGCCGCCGCCCTGCTCGACCGCCTCGGCCTGGGCGCGCGTACAGGCAACCGCCCGCACCAACTCTCGGGCGGGCAACAGCAACGGGTGTCGATTGCCCGCGCCTTGATGAATGGCGGCCACATCATCCTGGCCGACGAACCTACCGGCGCCCTCGACAGCCACAGCGGCAAGGAAGTCATGGCGCTGCTTGACGAACTGGCGAGCCAGGGCCACGTCGTGATCCTGATCACCCACGATCGCGAAGTGGCGGCCCGGGCCAAACGCATCATTGAAATACGCGATGGCCTGATCATCAGCGACAGCGCCCGTGACAATCCCGCCGCGCAACAGTCGGCAACCTCCGGTGCACTGCAAGCCGTCGATTTGCGTAAGCGCCTGAGCGAAGGTGCCCAAGCTACCGGTGCCTGGAAAGGCGAACTGGTCGACGCGGTCCAGGCCGCCTGGCGGGTGATGTGGATCAACAAGTTCCGTACTGCGCTGACCCTGCTCGGGATCATCATCGGCGTCGCTTCGGTGGTGGTGATGCTGGCCGTGGGCGAAGGCAGCAAGCGTCAGGTCATGGCGCAGATGGGCGCGTTCGGCTCCAACATCATTTACCTCAGCGGATCGTCGCCCAACCCGCGTACACCGCTGGGTATCGTCACCCTCGACGAAGTCAAGGCCGTGGCCAGCCTGCCGCAAGTGATGCGCATCATGCCGGTCAACGGCCAGGAAGCCGGGGTGCGCTTCGGCAACCTCGACCATTTGAGCTACGTCGGCGGCAACGACACCAACTTCCCCGCGATCTTCAACTGGCCTGTAGTCGAAGGCAGTTACTTCACCGAAGCCGACGAACAGAACGCGGCAGCCGTGGCGGTGATCGGCCATAAGGTCCGCACTAAACTGCTCAAGGACGTGGCCAACCCGATTGGCCAATACATCCTGATCGAGAACGTGCCGTTCCAGGTGGTCGGGGTGCTGGCGGAAAAAGGTGCCAGCTCCGGCGACTCCGACAGCGACGACCGCATCGCCATCCCCTACTCCGCCGCCAGCGTGCGCCTGTTCGGCACACACAACCCGGAGTACATCGCGATTGCCGCCGCCGATGCGCGCAAGGTCAAGGAAACGGAACGCGCCATCGAGCAATTGATGCTGCGCCTGCACAACGGCAAGAAGGATTTCGAACTGACCAACAACGCGGCGATGATCCAGGCCGAAGCGCGCACGCAGAACACCCTGTCGCTGATGCTCGGTTCGATTGCCGCGATTTCGCTGCTGGTGGGCGGTATCGGTGTGATGAACATCATGCTCATGACTGTGCGTGAGCGCACTCGCGAGATCGGTATTCGCATGGCCACCGGCGCCCGGCAGCGGGATATCCTGCGCCAGTTTCTGACGGAAGCCGTGATGCTGTCGGTCGTCGGCGGGCTCGCCGGAATTGCCCTGGCGCTGATCGTCGGTGGCGTGCTGGTCCTCAGCGAAGTCGCGGTCGCCTTCTCCCTGATAGCGGTGCTGGGCGCCTTCGGCTGCGCCCTGGTCACCGGTGTTGTCTTCGGCTTCATGCCGGCCCGCAAAGCTGCTCGACTCGACCCGGTCACGGCCCTTACCAGTGAATAAACGATTGATGAAGCCGCCACTCAGCCTGTTGACTCTGTGTTTGTTGCTCAGCGCTTGCGGCAGCCCTGCCCAGCGCCCGGACAGCGGCGTTGTGCCGCCCGCCGCCTGGCAATCGCCGCACACCGCAGGCGCCGTTCACGACAATCAGCAATGGTGGAACCGCTTCGGCAGCCCGCAACTGGGACGGCTGATCGAACAGGCCCGGGTCGGCAGTTACGACCTGGCCGCTGCCATCGCCCGAGTGCGCCAGGCACAGGCTGAAACGGTAGTCGCTGGTGGTTCACGGTTGCCCGAAGTCAAGGCCGGGGCCAACGCCAACCGGCAAAAACTGCTGCGCGGCAGCGGTTACAGCCAACTCGACGCCGACAGCAGTAATGACGCTGTGGATTACTTCGACGCCAATCTCACCGCGAGTTACGAAGTCGATTTCTGGGGCGGCCAGCGTGCCTCCCGCGACAGTGCGCAATTTGCCCTGCGCGCCAGCGAATTCGATCAGGCGACCGTTGAGCTGACGCTGCTGAGCGGCGTGGCCAGCGGCTACGCACAGACCTTGTCGCTGCAAGAGCAAAGCCGCATTGCCGAGTTGAATCTGGCCAACGCGCAGAGTGTGTTGAAACTGGTGCAGACCCGTTTTGACGCGGGCTCGGCGACGGCGCTGGAACTGGCTCAGCAGAAAAGCCTGGTGGCCGCGCAGCAACGCCAGTTGCCACTGGTGCAGCAGCAGGTCAGGGACGCGCAGATCAGCCTCGCCACCCTGCTCGGCCGTCCGGTGCAGGCATTGTCTTTGGGCCAGGAGCGCTTCGATCAACTGTCATGGCCAGCCATTGATGCCGGGGTGCCCAGCCAATTACTCAGCCGTCGACCGGACATCGCCCGCGCCGAAGCACAACTGGCCGCCGCCCAGGCCGACGTCACCGTAGCCCGCGCCGCCATGTTGCCGACCGTGACCCTGAGCGCGGAAATCGGCTCCGGCGCCGATCGTGCCGCAGACATTCTGCGCAGTCCCTTCTACAACCTCACCGCCGGTTTGCTCTCGCCGGTGTTCAACAATGGCCGCCTCGGCGCCGAACGCGACAAGGCCACAGCGCGACAGCAAGAGCTGCTGGAAACCTATCGTGGCGCAATCATCAATGGTTTCGCCGACGTGGAAAAAGCGCTGAACAGCATTCGCGGGCTGGACGAACAACGGCAGTGGCAAAGTGAAGAACTGCAACAGGCGCAAACCGCGTTCAACCTTGCGCAAAGTCGCTATGAAGCGGGGGCCGAGGATTTACTGACCGTGCTGGAAACCCAGCGCACGCTGTATGCGGCGCAGGACTTGAATGTGCAACTGCGGCTGTCGCGGATGCAGGCGAGTATTGCGCTGTACAAGGCGCTTGGGGGTGGGTGGCAGGCTATGTGATTTGTGGCGATTGATCGTTCCCACGCTCTGCGTGGGAATGCCTCCACGGACGCTCCGCGTTCGGCTCTGGATGGGACGCAGAGCGTCCCGGGCTGCATTCCCACGCGGAGCGTGGGAACGATCACTGCGGTGCTCAGGCCTGACTTTGTTTGGCCTTTAAATGCCGCGCATACCAAGGTCGTTGCGGCACTTTGCGAAACAGGTCTTCGAGTTTCTTTTCATCCTCGCCAAAGGTAATCCGCAGCGCCAGCTTCATGGTTTCCGGGTCCATTTCCACAGACTTGCCGGCCTGCAACCCCGGTGTGGTGCTGCAACCATGGGTGGCCGGACCGAGCCACGGGTCGGCGATCTCGACCCAACGCCCCGGTGCGAACCACGGCACACCGTTGACCTCAAGCCGACTGACCTGCCCCGGATGAAAGCGCTCATGGGCGCGGAACCAGTCTTCCAGGCGATCATCGATCCAGCCATGGAAATGCCAGAACACCGGATTCACGTGAGAGGAAAACGGATCACCGAGAAAATCGTTTTCCGGCGCATACCAACGCGCCGAGAAGTCCGCCGGATCCCGGGCGAACGGCACCGGCTGACCGTTGGATGGGTCACGCGGCACCGAGGCCCAGCGCATGTGCAGCCAGTCGTGCAGACCCAACTCCACCTCCGAGCCGAACTGCCCCAGCGTCAACTTCGACAGATAACGCGGATCGCGGTACTGCGATTCCCAAACCTGGAAATTGCTGTGGTAGGTCTCGGCAGTCTTGATATCGCTGACCCACTGCGAGTACTCGTCATCGTCCTCGGCCCGCCAGGTCGGCGGCAGTGCGGTGCCGTCGTGATTGTCGAAATAGTTGGCGAAGCCGATGCGGTCCCGGGCCAGTTCGGGCTGCGGCAGCGGAAAATGCGTCCACGATGGCAAATCCTGCATCGAACGTGCGGTGCCGAGCATGTGCCGGTGCATAAAGAAAAAATCCACACCCGAGCCGTTGCGATCCTTGCGTTTGCCACGGGCATCTCGCTCCTGGTCCCGCGGGCCGGGTTGCCAGCCGATACCGCGCAAGGCATTGCGCTTGTCTTCGGGCAAGGTATGCCACTTGTCCCGGGACGCATGCCAGAGCTGGTGAAACAGGCGATGCTCCTGGGACGTCAGCCACGCCAATAGCGGCGGGTTCAAACCGGTGCGCTCCCGGGCTTCGGGGAAGACTTTTTTCACGGCGACAAAACGGTTGTCCTGCACCGTCAGCATCAAGGGTCGATCCAGATCCAGCACGCGACCACTGAGTGAGCCGCTGCCGGCATTGCCGAACCCGGCCCAGACCTCATCGAGCGCCATGCTGAATTCGTAATCGCAGCTTCCCGTCGCGCTCACCAGTCGCCAGCTCAACTGCGCCGGTTTGGCACCGGCCAGATCACCGAGCACCCGGTAGCGGGGTTGTTCGCTGGAGCGCAGACGTTCAGCGGTGTCGAGAAAACCGATCAGGCCACGGCCCTTGTGACCGATGTCGAGAAACACTTCCAGCCCTTCGCGCGGCAAACCTTCAAGACCTGCGTCACGGCCTTCGAAACGAATCTGCCAGACTCCGCGCAGGGTGTCCGCCAAGCGCTGGCCGGCGACATCCGCGACATCGAATGAAGCTTCACCCGGCGTGATTGTCGGGTCCGGTTTCGTCCATTGGCGATGCCCATAAAAAGCCGCAGGCACGGCAGCGCCGGTCAGCGCCAGGCCCGCCATGAACCATCGTCGAGAAATCGTCATTGCCCTACCTGTGTCAGCCATGGAGCAGGCTTTATCCAAGCTAGAACGTTTGTTGCCCTGCGAAATTTAAAAGCACCGCTGGCAAGCCAGCTCCCACAGGTATCGAGTTTGGATGGGATTATGTGAACACCACCGTCCATTGTGGGAGCTGGCTTGCCAGCGATGAGGCCAGTGCAATCACCTAAATTCTTCAGCTGCCCACTCGTTCCTCCCAGATAGCAAAGCCCCCCGCGGCGAACCTGACTGAGACGGCAATGACAAAACCACGTTCGAAAAAGGCTCTTTACATCGGCCTGCCATTGGCCCTGGCGATCAGCGCAGGTGCCGGCTTCGCGGCTTGGGATTATTGGTTCAAGGACAATCCCGGTTACCCGGTCAAAGTGATGAAGCAGGCCGATGAATTGCACGAACGCCTGCTCTCGTTCGACAGCCACATCACCGTGCCGATGGACTTGGGCACTGCCGGCAACGAAGCCGACAAGGACGGCAGCGGCCAGTTCGACCTGGTGAAAACCGCTCGCGGTCGCCTCTCCGGTGCCGCGCTGACCATTTTCGGCTGGCCGGAAATCTGGAACGGCCCCAACGCACCCCATCGCCCCACCGCCGGTTTCATTGAAGAAGCACGCTTCGAACAGGAAACCCGCTACAAAATCATCACCACGCTGGTGCGTGACTTCCCCAATCAGGTGGCCATCGCCTACACCCCTGATGATTTCCGTCGCCTGCATGGCGAAGGCAAGTTCGCGATCTTCATGAGCATGCTCAACGCCTACCCGCTGGGCAACGACCTCAATGCCCTGGACAAATGGGCCGCGCGCGGCATGCGCATGTTCGGCTTCAGCTACGTGGGCAATAACGCCTGGGCCGATTCGTCGCGGCCATTGCCGTTCTTCAATGATTCGCGGGACGCCCTCGGCGGGCTTTCGGACCTCGGCAAACAAGCCGTGCACCGTCTCAATGATTTGGGCGTGATCATCGACGTGTCGCAGATGTCGACCAAAGCCCTGGAACAAGTCGCCCGGTTGAGCCGCACGCCAATGGTCGCCTCGCATTCGGCGCCCCGCGGGCTGGTGGATATTCCGCGTAACCTCAGCGACCACGAAATGCAGTTGATCAAGGACAGCGGGGGCGTGGTGCAGATTGTCGGTTTCCCGACCTACATCCGCCCGCTGAGCCAGGCCACGCAGGACAAGCTCAACTCCCTGCGTGCGCGCTTCGACCTGCAACCGCTGCAAGGTCTGGAGATGGCGCTGATGCCGGGGGATCCGGTCATCACGGTCTGGTCCGAGCAACGTTTTGGCGAGTACGCCAGCCAGCTCTACGCCATCGTCGACGAAGAACCCAAGGCCACGCTCAAGGATTACGGCGATGCGATTGATTACGCGGTGAAGAAAATCGGTATCGACCACGTGGGCATCAGCTCCGACTTCAACGATGGCGGCGGCCTCGATGGCTGGAAGGATGTCAGCGAGGCGCGCAACGTCACCGCCGAGCTGATCAGCCGCGGCTACAGCGAAGCCGACATCGCCAAGCTCTGGGGCGGCAATTTTCTGCGGGTCTGGGATCAGGTCGAGAAATCCTCCAGACCCGTCGCCAAAAACTGATGCCACATTTGCCAAGCGAAGCCGAAGCCATGACCAACCGTCGTTCATTCCTCAAGCAGGCCGGTATTCTCGCCGCCGGCCTGCCGCTGGCTGCCGGCGTGAATCTGCCGGCGCTGGCCGGCAATCCACAGCAGCCATCGCAACCCCTGGCCAAGGGCAAATGGGCGCAACTGCGCCAGCTGTTCAATCAAGACCCGGACTACTTGCACTTCGCCAACTTCCTGGTGACCTCGCACCCGACGCCGGTGCGCAACGCCATCGACATGCACCGCGCCAACATCGACCGCAACCCCGGCCGCGCCATGGACTGGGACCTGCAGGAAACCGAAAAACGCGAGCACAACGTGCGGGTCTGGGCTGGCCGTTACCTCAATGCCACGCCTGAACAGATCGCACTGACCGGCAGCACCACCGAAGGCCTGGCGATGATTTACGGCGGTATTCAGGTGCGCCCGGACCAGGAAATCCTGGTCAGCGAACACGAGCATTACTCGACCCACTACACCCTGGAATTCCGCCAGCAACGCCAGGGCACCAAGGTGCGCAAACTCAAGCTGTTCGCAAACAGCCACGACATTTCCGTGGACGAAGTGCTCGATTCGATCGCCAAGGGCATCCGCCCCGAAACCCGCGTGCTGGGCATGACCTGGGTACAATCGGGCAGCGGCGTGAAATTGCCGATCGGTGAAATCGGCAAGCTCGTCGAAGAACTGAACCGCCAGCGCGAAGAAAAGGACCGCCTGCTGTACGTGGTCGACGGCGTCCACGGCTTCGGTGTCGAAAATCTCGACTTCCCCGACATGCACTGCGATTTCTTCATCGCCGGCACCCACAAATGGATGTTCGGCCCCCGTGGCACCGGGATCGTTTGCGCGCGCTCGGCCGAGGTCAAGGACGTCACGCCGATCATTCCGACCTTCGGCGAAGCCACCGATTTCGCAACCATCATGACCCCCGGCGGCTATCACAGTTTCGAACATCGCTGGGCGGCGGACGAAGCGTTCAAGCTGCACCTGGACCTGGGCAAGGCCGACGTCCAGGCGCGCATTCATGAACTCAACACCTACGCCAAGCTGCGGCTGCTGGAACAGCCGCGGAACGAGCTGGTTACCCCGCAGAGTCCGCAGCTGTCGGCCGGTTTCACGTTTTTCAGGGTCAAGCAGCAGGATTGCGAAAAGATCGCCAGCGCACTGATGCAAAACCGCGTGGTCTGCGACTCGGTCGACCGCGACGTCGGCCCGGTGATCCGTATTGCCCCGGGTCTGCTCAATAGCGAAAGCGAAATCGACCGTTTCATGGCCTTACTCAACAAAATCGCCTGACGCCTGATTTTCGTAGGGGCCAGGCTTGCCGGCGAAGGCGTCCATCACATCGCCTTCGCCGGCAAGCCTGGCTCCTACAGATTCGACTCTCACCTTTTTATCGAGATGACACATGAACAGTGATCTGCCGCCACTCAGGGCCCTCGCCCTGTCCATTCTTATGGCCGGCCTGCTGCCAACCGCCGTCCACGCCGCCACACCAACGCCACCGGGCAAGGTATTCAAGGACTGCCGCGATTGCCCGGAAATGGTGGTTTTGCCCGCCGGCACCTTCACCATGGGCACCCCCGATGACGAAGTCGGCCGCGAGCCCGATGAAGGACCGATGCATGACGTGACGTTCGCCAGGCCGTTCGCCATGAGCCGTTTCCAGATCACCGCAGGCGAGTGGGACAGCTACGTCAAGGAAAGCGGCGTGACCATCGCCAACGGCGATACCCGACCCGGTCGCGAGTGCATCGCCAGCAAGCCGCGTTATCCACAGACCCCGCGCCAGCCAGCGGTGTGCATGAACTTCGATGAGGTTAAAAACTACGTCGCCTGGCTGTCGAAGAAAACCGGGCAGAAGTACAGCATGGTCAGCGAAGCCCAGCGCGAATACGCGGCACGCGGCGGTACCAAGGGTCCGTTCCCCTTCCCGTTCGATGAAGGCAAGCAATACAGCATCGCCAGGCACGCCAACACCTACGGCCCGGCTGACGGCTACAGCTACAGCTCACCGGTCGGCAGCTACCCGCCTAACGCCTTCGGCATGTACGACATGCATGGCAACGTCTACGAATGGGTCGAGGATTGCGAACATCCGAACTACGTCGGCGCCCCCACCGACGGTAGTGCCTGGCTGGAAGCCAACTGCGAAGCCGTGCGCATCCGCGGCAATGACTGGGGTGAAGCGCCGGTGTTCTCCCGCTCCGGCAACCGCAACAGCCAATACCCACAGGAACGCGGGGACTGGATAGGCTTTCGCGTAGTGCGCCAGCTCTAAGGCACACCACAGGGTTGATTGATCGTTCCCACGCTCCGCGTGGGAATGCATCCCGTGACGCTCCGCGTCACCTTCATTCATTCGAGCGACGGTCACCACCAGTCAACCGACGCTAAATTAACCCCTCGACCAGACGTTCTACTGGGTATCTGCCTTACGACCCAAGGAACAGTCTTCCATGACCCAGCCCACTCGCGGCGCCATCGGCGAATTGTTCGCCCTGCTCAAACCCTTTCGACTGATCGTCGCCGCGTCCATTTTCCTGGGCATGGTCGGCGGCCTGAGCGTCACGGTGTTGCTGGCGACCATCAACAACGCATTGCACTCGGACGGCCTGACCCAGGGCGTGGTGGCGCTGTTCGCCGGCCTGTGTCTGTTGGCGCTGGCCAGTTCGATCTGCTCCGACATCGGCACCAACTATGTCGGCCAGCACATCATCGCGAAACTGCGTAAACAGTTGGGTGAGAAAGTCCTGTCGGCACCGATCGAACAGATCGAACGCTACCGCAGCCATCGACTGATCCCGGTGTTGACCCACGACGTCGACACCATCAGTGATTTCGCCTTCGCCTTCGCGCCGCTGGCGATTTCCGTCACCGTGACCCTCGGTTGCATGGGCTACCTGGCAATCCTGTCATGGCCGATGTTCCTGATCATGCTGGCCGCGATCCTGATCGGCACGGCGATCCAGGCCTATGCCCAGAGCAAAGGCGTACAGGGCTTCATGGCTGCCCGCGATGCCGAAGACGAGTTGCAGAAGCACTACAACGCCATCGCCGAAGGTGCCAAGGAACTGCGGATTCACCGCCCACGCCGCCAGCGCATGTTCACTTCGGGCATCAAGGGCACCGCCGAATTCATCTGCAACACCCAAGTGCGCTCGATCAATACTTTCGTCATCGCCAAGACCTTCGGCTCGATGCTGTTCTTCGTGGTCATCGGCCTGGCCCTGGCGCTGCAAACCTTCTGGCCGAGCGCCGACAAGACCGTGATGAGCGGCTTCGTGCTGGTGCTGCTGTACATGAAAGGCCCGCTGGAACACCTGATCAGTACTTTGCCGATCGTCAGCCGCGCGCAGATTGCCTTTCGCCGCATCGCTCAATTGTCCGAACAGTTTTCCACCCCAGAGCCGCACCTGTTGCTCAGCGATCAGGGCGACGTCAAACCCGCCGTGCACCAACTGCAACTGGCGGACGTGCGCTACACCTTCCCGTCGGTGGACGGTGCCACACCGTTCCAGTTGGGTCCGGTCAACCTGACCATCAAACAGGGCGACATCACTTTCATCGTCGGCGAAAACGGCTGCGGCAAGACCACGCTGATCAAGTTGCTGCTGGGCCTGTACACCCCGCAACAAGGGCAGATCCGCGTCAACGGCGAGGCCATCGATGCACAGAACCGCGACGACTATCGCCAGTTGTTCACCACCATTTTTGCCGACTACTACCTGTTCGACGACGTGGTCCAGGGCGACACGCACATCCCGGAAGATGCCAACAAGTACCTGCAACGCCTGGAAATCGCGCACAAGGTCAGCGTCAAGGACGGCAACTTCACCACCACCGACCTTTCCACCGGCCAGCGCAAGCGTCTGGCGCTGGTCAATGCCTGGCTGGAAGAACGGCCGGTTCTGGTGTTCGACGAATGGGCGGCGGACCAGGACCCGACCTTTCGCCGGATTTTCTACACCGAGCTGCTGCCGGACCTCAAACGCCTGGGCAAGACCATCATCGTGATCTCCCACGATGACCGTTACTTCGATGTCGCCGACCAACTGGTGCGCATGGAAAGCGGCCGGGTCGTGAGCGAATTGACCCCGGCCTGATCACCCATTTCAAGACCTTGCGCAGAACCTGTGGGAGCGGGCTTGCCCGCGATAGCGGTGGGTCAATAGACATCCATGTTGAAGGTGATGGCCCTATCGTGGGCAAGCCCGCTCCCACAGGTTTTTGTGCAGGTTTCAAAAATGAAAAAATTATTTTTCCGGTTTCGCACTCACGCCCCGTCTTAATAATAATTCCCATTAACAAAAACTCTGCACGACACTTTCAGGAGCACAGGCAGTAATGCGATCCCTTCCATGCCGCACACCTCTCGCGCTGGCCGTACAGCGTCCGACCTTGCATCGAACCTTGCTGACCAGCGTACTGCTGACCGCCACCTTGCTGGGGAGCTCGATGGCCAATGCTGCACCTGTAAAAGTGAGTATTCCTGTGCAACCGCTGTCCAGCGCGCTGACTCAACTGGGCATGCAGACCAATCTGCAAATCCTCTACAGCCCGGACCAGGTGGCCGGTCTTAAATCCCGTGCGGTATCCGGTTCGCTCGAACCTTCCGAGGCGCTGGCCGAATTGCTCAAAGGCACCGGCATCTCGTTCCAGATCAACGGCAACAGTGTGACGCTGATGTCCGGCGGCTCTTCGAGCCTGCAACTGGGCGCGACCACCATCTCCGGCCAGGCCCTGGGCCTGACCACCGAAGGCACCGGTTCCTACACCACCGGCGCTACCACCACCGCCACCAAACTGCCGCTGACCATTCGCGAAACGCCGCAATCGGTGACCGTGGTAACCCGTCAGCAAATGGATGACCAAGGCTCCAAGAGCGTGAGTGATGTGCTGCGCAATACGCCTGGCGTCACCATGCAAAAGTACGACAGTGACCGCACCGAGTTTTCCACCCGTGGCTTTGCCATCACCAACTTCCAATACGATGGCGTCAACATTCCTTACGACGGTGTCTACGGCGAAAACCCGAACAACAGCGACGACTCGGCCAGCCTTGACCGTGTCGAAATCATCAAAGGCGCGACCGGCCTGATGACCGGCGCCGGCGACCCTGCCGCCACCGTCAACCTGGTGCGCAAGAAACCGACCAAGGAGTTCAAGGCTTCGGTCAGCGGCACCGTCGGCTCGTGGGACAACTACCGCACCGAAGGCGACATCTCCGGCTCGCTCAACGACTCCGGCAGCGTGCGCGGTCGCTTCGTTGGCGCCCTGCAGGACAAAGATTCGTACATCGACCACTACAGCCAGAAGAAAGACCTGTACTACGGCATCCTCGAAGCCGACCTGACCGACGATACCCTGCTGACATTGGGCGTCGACAAATCCAGCGCTACCCCGCGCGGCAGTTCCTGGACCGGTAACTCACCGTTCTACACCGATGGCGGCCGTACCGATTTCTCCCGCAGTTTCAACCCGGGGTCTGACTGGAGCCGTCGTGATTTCGACAGCACCACTTACTTCGCCTCCCTGGAACAAGCGCTGGCCAACGACTGGAATCTCAAGGTCACCCTCGATCAGAAGACCACCGATCACGACACCCAACTGGCGTCCGCCAGCGGCGGCAACCCGGATCGTGCCACCGGCGAAGGCATGTTCTTCTACTGGGGTCGCTGGGAAGGTCATCGCGTGCAGAACACCGCGGACGTCAACGTTTCCGGCCCGTTCACCCTGGGCGGTCGCGAACATGAACTGGTGGCGGGTTTCATGACTTCCCATTCCCGGCAGACCGGTTCGACTTACGACAGCAGCGAATTCGGCCTGGTGCCGGGCGATATCTTCGACTGGAAGGGCCACATCGCCAAACCGGAGTTCCCGAAAAACGGCAAGTACGAGCGCACCCAGAGCCAGAACGGCGCGTACCTGGCCACACGCCTGCGACCGACCGACGACCTGTCGTTCATCCTTGGCGGCCGCGTCAGCACCTTCAAGTACAACGAGGATTACACCTACTACCCTGGCGCCGGTCTGGGCGATACGCATGCCAGCTATAAGGAACACGGTGTCGTCACGCCCTACGCCGGCGTCGTCTATGACCTCGACGATACCTACTCGGTGTATGCCAGCTACACCAACATCTACCAGCCGCAGATCTACAAGGACGCCAGCGGCAAGACCCTGGATCCGGTGGAAGGCAACAGCTATGAAACCGGCCTGAAAGCGGCCTACTTCGAAGGCAAGCTGAACGCCAGCCTGGCCTTCTTCCGCATCGAACAGGACAACGTCGCCCAGTACGTCACCACCGACACCGCCACCGGGCAGGACGTCTACAAGCCAACCAACGGCGCCACCACCAAAGGTGTGGAACTGGAAATGGCCGGTGAACTGGCCGAAGGCTGGAACGTGTCGGCTGGTTACACCTACGCCCGTTCCCGCGACAAGGAAGAACAGCGCATCTTCGGCTTCCCGCTGGCGACCACCAAACCGGAACACGTCGTGCGCACGTTCACCACTTACCGTCTGCCTGGCGCCCTGGACCAGGTCACCGTCGGCGGTGGCGTGAGCTGGCAGAGTGCGTTTTACGGCCAGACCTTCAACCCGAATGTGGATGGCAGTGGTCAAGGCGCCAGTGTCAATCTCAAGCAAGGCGGCTACACCCTCGTGGACCTGATGACCCGCTATCAGTACGACGAACACCTGAGCTTCACCGCCAACGCCTACAACGTCTTCGACAAGAAGTACCTGACGGGCCTGGGCAACTTCGGCACCACCTTCTATGGCGAGCCGCGCAACTTCCAACTCACGGCGAAGTACGACTTCTGAGCTGTTGAGCTGAGCTGAAAATGCCCGCATCGTGAGATGCGGGCATTTTTTTATGGATCGTTCCCACGCTCCGCGTGGGAACGCAGCCCGGGACGCTCCGCGTCCCTTCAACAGCCGAACGCAGAGCGTCCGTTGAGGCATTCCCACGCAGAGCGTGGGAACGATCTGGGTTCATCTCACACCCTCGACCGCACCCACCCCGCCACCTTTGGATCGTTCCCACGCTCCGCGTGGGAACGCAGCCCGGGACGCTCCGCGTCCCTTCAACAGCCGAACGCAGAGCGTCCGTTGAGGCATTCCCACGCAGAGCGTGGGAACGATCTGGGTTCATCTCACACCCTCGACCGCACCCACCCCGCCACCTTTGGATCGTTCCCACGC
>NZ_RCOE01000250.1:0-3879 GCF_004321495.1 Pseudomonas sp. Sample_10 | reverse complement strand
GTAGTGGACGACGAAGTGCGTCAGTTGGTCGACGACATGTTTGAAACAATGTATGAAGCGCCAGGCATCGGCCTCGCCGCGACCCAGGTCAACGTGCACAAACGTATCGTCGTGATGGACCTTTCCGAAGACCGAACCGAGCCTCGAGTGTTCATCAACCCCGAGCTCGAACCGCTAACCGAAGACATGGGCCAGTATCAGGAAGGCTGTCTGTCGGTGCCGGGCTTCTACGAAAACGTCGATCGCCCGCAACGGGTCAAGGTCAAGGCGCTGGACCGCGACGGTCAGCCTTACGAACTGATCGCCGAAGATTTGCTCGCTGTGTGCATCCAGCATGAATGCGACCACCTCAACGGCAAATTGTTCGTCGACTACCTGTCCACGCTCAAACGCGACCGCATCAAGAAGAAGCTGGAAAAACTCCATCGCCAGAACGCCTGATGCCCCTCTTCAAAGGCTTGCTGCGGCAAGCCTTTTTCTTTTCAAGCTGCTTTGTAATCGAGAGCTTTCATGACTGAGCCACTGCGCATTGTCTTTGCCGGCACCCCGGAATTCGCCGCCGAACACCTCAAGGCCCTGCTGAGCAGCCCTTACGAGATCGTCGCGGTCTACACCCAGCCGGATCGCCCGGCAGGCCGTGGGCAAAAAATGATGCCAAGCCCGGTCAAGCAGTTGGCACTGGAAAACCACATCCCGGTGTTGCAACCGCCAACCCTGCGCAACGAAGAGGCCCAGGCTGAACTGGCCGCGTTGAAGCCAGACCTGATGGTGGTGGTCGCCTACGGCCTGATCCTGCCGCAAGTGGTGCTGGATATTCCGCGCCTGGGCTGCATCAACAGCCATGCCTCGCTGTTGCCGCGCTGGCGCGGTGCAGCGCCGATCCAGCGTGCCGTCGAAGCCGGTGATGCCGAAAGCGGCGTGACCGTGATGCGCATGGAAGCCGGGCTCGATACCGGGCCGATGCTACTCAAGGTCACCACGCCGATCAGTGCCGAAGACACCGGTGGCAGCCTCCACGATCGTCTGGCCGAAATGGGTCCACCGGCCGTGGTCCAGGCGATTGCCGGCCTTGCCGCCGGTACTCTGGAAGGCGAAGTGCAGGACGATAGCCTCGCCACTTATGCACACAAATTGAACAAAGACGAAGCGCGCATCGACTGGGCTCGCCCGGCGATTGAACTGGAACGTCTGGTCCGCGCCTTCAACCCTTGGCCGATCACCCACAGCACCTTGAATGGCGAAGCCTTGAAAGTGCTGGCCGCACACCTGGCCGAAGGCAAGGGCACGCCGGGGGAGATTCTTGGCGCCAGCAAGGACGGCCTGGTCGTCGCTTGTGGTGAACAGGCCCTGTGCCTGACGCGCCTGCAATTGCCCGGTGGCAAGGCACTGAATTTCAGCGACTTGTTCAACAGCCGTCGGGAGAAATTCGCCATTGGCACAATTCTCGGTCAAGCGGCGGACGCTCAATGAATCCGCGTCTGGCCGCCGCCAAGGCACTTGCCGCTGTCCTGAACGGAAAAGCATCGCTCAACAGCTCGCTACCCACGCAACTGGACAAGGTCGAGGACCGTGATCGCGGCTTCACTCAGGATCTGGCCTTCGGCACCGCACGCTGGCAACCGCGCTTGTCGGCACTGGCGGCCAAGCTGTTACAGAAACCGTTCAAGGCTGCCGACGCCGATGTTGAAGCACTGCTGCTGGTCGGCCTCTATCAACTGCTCTACACCCGCGTCCCGGCCCACGCCGCCATTGGCGAAACCGTTGGCTGCGCCGACAAGCTGAAAAAACCCTGGGCCAAGGCCTTGCTCAACGCCGTGCTGCGCAATGCCCAGCGCGAAAGCGAAACGATTTTTGCCGAGCTGGAACGTGACCCGGTGGTGCGCACCGCTCACCCGCGCTGGCTGCAAAAATCCCTGAAGGCCTTCTGGCCGGAACAATGGGAAGCCATCTGCGCGGCGAACAATGCGCATCCGCCAATGATTCTGCGGGTCAATCGTCGCCATCACAGCCGCGACGCGTATCTCGGCTTGCTGACCAACGCGGGTATCGCCGCCGCCCCGTGTGTCTACAGCCGTGATGGCATCGTGCTCGAAGCGGCCACGGACGTGCGCAGCCTGCCGGGTTTCGCCGACGGCTGGATCAGCGTGCAGGATGAAGCCGCGCAACTGGCCGCCGACCTGCTGGATCTGGCGCCGGGCCAACGGGTACTCGACGCCTGCTGTGCACCGGGTGGCAAGACTTGCCACATCCTTGAAGCCGAGCCAAAGCTGGCCGGCGTCGTAGCGGTCGACCTTGAAGCCAAGCGGCTGGTGCGCGTGCGTGAAAACCTCGAACGCCTGAAACTCAGCGCCGAACTGATTGCCGCCGATGGCCGTGATACCCAGGCGTGGTGGGATGGCAAGCCGTTCCAGCGCATCCTGCTCGATGCCCCCTGCTCGGCCACGGGAGTGATTCGTCGTCACCCGGACATCAAGTTGACCCGTCAACCCGACGACATCGCCGCACTCGCGGTGCTGCAAGGCGAGCTGCTGGACGCGATGTGGATAACGTTGGAAGTGGGCGGCATTCTGCTCTACGCCACGTGCTCGACATTGCCGACCGAGAACACCGAAGTCATCGAAGCCTTCCTCGCTCGCACCCCGGGCGCCCGTGAGCTGGACCTGGCCACCACGGCCGGCATCAAGCAGCACCACGGTCGCCAATTGCTGGCGCAAGAGGGCGGACACGACGGTTTCTACTACGCCAAGCTGATCAAGATCGCCGCCGCACGCGGTTAACCGATTTAAGGGAGTGACTGGATGAAAATCATCATCCTCGGCGCAGGGCAGGTCGGCGGTTCGCTGGCGGAACACTTGGCCAGCGAGGCCAACGACATCACGGTGGTCGATACCGACGGTGAGCGCCTGCGCGACCTCGGCGACCGGCTGGACATCCGCACCGTCCAGGGCCGCGGCTCATTCCCGACCGTGCTGCGCCAGGCCGGGGCCGATGATGCGGACATGCTGGTCGCCGTGACCAACAGCGATGAAACGAACATGGTCGCCTGCCAGGTCGCCCACACGCTGTTCCACACCCCGACCAAGATCGCCCGGGTGCGCGAGGCTGCCTACCTGACCCGCGAAGAGCAGCTGTTCCAGAATGAAGCGATTCCGGTGGATGTGCTGATCAGCCCGGAACAAGTGGTCACCAACTACATCAAGCGCCTGATCCAGCACCCCGGAGCCCTGCAGGTGATCGACTTCGCCGAAGGCAAGGCGCAACTGGTGGCCGTCCGCGCTTACTACGGTGGGCCGCTGGTGGGCCAGCAATTGCGGCAGTTGCGTGAGCACATGCCGAACGTCGAAACCCGCGTGGCCGCGATTTTCCGCCGCGACCGGCCGATCCTGCCCCAGGGCGACACCGTGATCGAGGCCGACGACGAGGTGTTTTTCATCGCCGCCAAGGCGAACATTCGCGCCGTGATGAGCGAAATGCGCCGTCTCGACGAGACCTACAAACGCATCGTCATCGCCGGTGGCGGTCAGATCGGCGAGCGCTTGGCCGAAGCCATCGAAAGCCGCTATCAAGTGAAGATCATCGAGATGAACCCGGCACGTTGCCGTCATCTCTCGGACCACCTCGACAGTACTGTGGTCTTGCAAGGTAGCGCCTCGGACCGCGACCTGCTGATGGAAGAAAACATCGCCGACGCCGATCTGTTCCTGGCGCTGACCAACGACGACGAGGCCAACATCATGTCGTCGCTGCTGGCCAAGCGTCTGGGCGCCAAGAAGGTGATGACCATCATCAACAACCCGGCCTACGTCGACCTGATCCAGGGCGGTGACATCGACATCGCCATCAGCCCGCAACTGGCGACCATCGGCACCTTGCTGGCCC
>NZ_RCOE01000167.1:0-825 GCF_004321495.1 Pseudomonas sp. Sample_10 | reverse complement strand
CGGTAACGAAACTGTAACATTCGCATCCGCAGTCAAAACAAGAAAACTGGAGCTCCTGAATGTTTGCTTTCTTTCGTCCTGCCGCACATCAGGCGCCCTTGCCTGAAGAAAAAATAGACAGCACCTACCGCCGCCTGCGCTGGCAAATCTTCGCCGGTATCTTTATCGGTTACGCCGGTTACTACCTGCTGCGCAAAAACTTTTCCCTGGCGATGCCCTATCTGATCGAAGAGGGCTATACCCGCGGTGAACTGGGCGTGGCGCTGTCGGCGATTGCCATCGCCTATGGCTTGTCCAAGTTCCTGATGGGCATCGTTTCCGACCGCTCCAACCCGCGCTTCTTCCTGCCGTTCGGCCTGATGGTTTCGGCTGCCGTGATGTTCATTTTCGGTTTCGCGCATTGGGCAACGTCCAGCGTGACCATCATGTTCGTCCTGCTGTTCATCAATGGCTGGGCTCAGGGCATGGGTTGGCCGCCCAGTGGCCGGACCATGGTGCACTGGTGGTCACAGAAGGAACGCGGTGGCGTGGTGTCGCTGTGGAACGTGGCACATAACGTCGGCGGCGGCCTGATAGGCCCGCTGTTCCTGGTCGGCATGGGCCTGTTCAATGACTGGCATGCCGCGTTCTACGTACCGGCGGCCGTGGCCATGGCGGTGGCGGTGTTTGCCTTCATCACCATGCGCGATACCCCGCAATCGGTGGGCCTGCCGCCCATCGAGAAGTACAAGAACGACTATCCGGAAGGCTACGACGCCAGCCACGAAGAAGAATTCAGCGCCAAGGAAATCTTCGTCAAATACGTGCTGCGCAACAAAATGCTCT
>NZ_RCOE01000066.1:0-3882 GCF_004321495.1 Pseudomonas sp. Sample_10 | reverse complement strand
GTGGACATCCTCTACGGCTTTGCCAACCCACGCATCCGTCATCAGCGCTGAGGTCAATACCCATGAGCACTCCAACATCCTCAGTAGCCACCGCCGCGTCCGCCGTGGATCAAAGCCTGCTGTACCCGTCGCCGTACAAAGAGTTCTGGCAAGCGTTCTCCAGGAACAAAGGTGCCGTTGCCGGCCTGATGTTCATGCTGCTGGTGATTTTCTGCGCCATCTTCGCCCCGTGGGTTGCCCCCCATGACCCGAGCGAGCAATACCGTGACTTCCTGCTGACCCCGCCAGCCTGGCTGGAAGGCGGGCAGATCCAGTTCCTGCTCGGCACCGATGAACTGGGTCGTGACCTGCTGTCACGCCTGATCGAGGGCTCGCGGCTGTCGTTGCTGATCGGCTTGTCGTCGGTGGTGATGTCGCTGATCCCGGGCATCCTGCTGGGTCTGTTCGCCGGTTTCTTCCCGAAAGCCGTCGGCCCGACCATCATGCGCCTGATGGACATCATGCTGGCCCTGCCATCGCTGCTGCTGGCCGTGGCGATCGTCGCCATCCTCGGCCCTGGCCTGATCAACACCGTGATCGCCATCGCCGTCGTGTCCCTGCCGTCCTACGTTCGCCTGACCCGCGCCGCGGTGATGGGCGAACTGAACCGCGACTACGTGACCGCCGCGCGCCTGGCCGGTGCCGGCCTGCCGCGCCTGATGTTCGTGACCGTGCTGCCCAACTGCATGGCGCCCCTGATCGTTCAGGCGACCCTGAGCTTCTCCTCGGCAATTCTCGATGCTGCCGCCCTTGGCTTCCTCGGCCTTGGCGTACAACCGCCAACCCCTGAGTGGGGCACCATGCTGGCCTCGGCCCGCGACTACATCGAACGCGCCTGGTGGGTAGTCAGTCTGCCTGGTTTGACCATTTTGCTCAGCGTGCTGGCAATCAACTTGATGGGTGACGGCCTGCGCGACGCGCTGGACCCGAAACTCAAGAACGCCGCCTGAGGAGATTCCAATGTCACTGCTAGAAATCAAGAATCTCAACGTTCGCTTCGGCGACAAAAACGCTACGCCAGTGGTCGATGGCCTCGACCTGAAAGTCGACAAAGGCGAAGTGCTGGCCATCGTTGGCGAGTCGGGTTCGGGTAAATCCGTGACCATGATGGCGCTGATGGGCCTGATCGAGCACCCTGGCATCGTCACCGCCGACTCGCTCAGCTTCGACGGCAAGGACATGCTCAAGCTCAGCAACCGTCAGCGTCGGCAGATCGTCGGCAAAGACCTGTCGATGGTCTTCCAGGACCCGATGACCGCGCTGAACCCAAGCTACACGGTGGGTTTCCAGATCGAAGAAGTGCTGCGCCTGCACCTGAAAATGTCCGGCAAGGCCGCTCGCAAGCGCGCCATTGAGTTGCTGGAAAAAGTTGAAATCCCGGGCGCGGCCAGCCGCATGGAAGCCTACCCGCATCAACTGTCCGGTGGCATGAGCCAGCGCGTCGCGATCGCCATGGCGATTGCCGGCGAACCGAAACTGCTGATCGCCGACGAACCGACCACCGCGCTGGACGTAACGATCCAGGCGCAGATCATGGACCTGCTGCTGGCCTTGCAGAAAGAGCAGAACATGGGCCTGGTGCTGATCACCCACGACCTCGCCGTCGTGGCCGAAACGGCCCAGCGCGTGTGCGTGATGTACGCCGGCCAGGCCGTCGAAGTCGGCCAGGTGCCGCAACTGTTCGACATCCCGGCGCACCCGTACAGCGAAGCGCTGCTCAAGGCGATTCCGGAACACAGCCTGGGCGCCTCGCGCCTGTCGACCCTGCCGGGCATCGTGCCCGGTCGCTACGATCGCCCGCAGGGCTGCCTGCTGTCGCCGCGCTGCCCGTACGTGCAGGACAACTGCCGCGTGCAACGTCCGGCCCTTGACCCGAAAAGCAACAGCCTCGCCCGCTGCTTCTACCCGCTGAACCAGGAGGTGGCGTAATGGCCGTCGTACTTACCGCCCGCGACCTGACCCGTCACTACGAAGTGTCCCGAGGCCTGTTCAAGGGTCACGCCACCGTGCGCGCCCTCAACGGCGTGTCATTCGAACTGGAAGCCGGCAAGACCCTCGCCGTCGTCGGCGAGTCGGGCTGCGGCAAATCCACCCTGGCCCGCGCCCTGACCCTGATCGAAGAGCCGTCTTCGGGTTCCCTGAAAATCGCCGGCCAGGAAGTCGCCGGCGCCGACAAGGCCCAGCGCAAGCAACTGCGCAAAGACGTGCAGATGGTGTTCCAGAGCCCATACGCGTCGCTGAACCCACGGCAAAAAATCGGTGATCAACTCGCCGAGCCGCTGTTGATCAACACCAACCTGTCGGCCACCGAACGTCGCGAGAAAGTCCAGGCGATGATGAAGCAGGTAGGCTTGCGTCCCGAGCACTACCAGCGTTATCCGCACATGTTCTCCGGCGGTCAACGCCAGCGTATTGCGCTGGCTCGGGCGATGATGCTGCAACCGAAAGTGCTGGTGGCGGACGAACCGACCTCGGCGCTGGACGTGTCGATCCAGGCGCAGGTGCTGAACCTGTTCATGGATTTGCAGCAAGAGTTCAACACCGCCTACGTGTTCATTTCCCACAACCTGGCGGTCGTTCGCCATGTTGCCGACCACGTGATGGTGATGTACCTCGGCCGTCCGGTGGAAATGGGGCCGAAGGAAGACATCTACACCCGTCCCCTGCACCCCTACACCCAGGCGCTGTTGTCGGCGACACCAACCATCCACCCGGATCCGGACAAGCCGAAGATCAAGATCGTCGGCGAACTGCCCAACCCGCTGAACCCGCCGCCCGGCTGCGCTTTCCACAAGCGCTGCCCATACGCCACCGAGCGTTGCAGCACTGAAGAGCCGGCCCTGCGCCTGCTCGACAGCCGCCAGGTGGCGTGCCATTACGCCGAGCAATTTGTACACGGCGCGGCATAAAAACCGCCTTGAAAAAAATGCAGGAGCCAGCCTGGCGATTACGGAATATCAGTCGACTCTTCGTCGACTGGCACACCGCAATCGCTAGCAGGCTAGCTCCCACAGGGACTGAGTTGATCAAAAACCCCTTCTACTTCCGGTAGAAGGGGTTTTATTTTGTCTGTAGATCTACGTCTGGCTATCACCTTCGTCGGCTTCATCGGAGTCCGGGTCATCGGTCATCGAGTCGTCGTCCCCCGCGCTGCCACCCTGCCCCTTGTCGCCCGGCTCCGATTCGGACTTGGCGATCATCAGCTCAGCATGCCCTGCCTGACTGCTTGAAGCCTGAGTTTCATGATCCTCGCACTCAGCCCAGACCGCCGAGCTGCCGAGGGCCAACATCACCAACACCTTCAATATCAAAATAACGCGTAGCAAGCTGTTCATGGCCGAATCCGTCCTTCGTAGAGTGCCTGTCTGGCGCTTAGTGAAATCTAGTTCCGATTAACTCGGTTCTCCAGATAGGATGCTGAAGCTGAGCCGTAAATGCCGTGAATCGGCAGATTGCTTTCGAATAAGGCCTATACCCAAATCCACTAAAGCATCAGGCCATTGGCCAGGCATTAAAAAGCCCCGGTGCTTTCGCCACGGGGCTTTTGGTCTTGCAGCTCAGCGCTTAATGATGCTCACGCGTCGCACGGAATTTCACGTCCGGCCAGCGCTCTTCCATCAGTGCCAGGTTGACCCGGGTCGGGGCGAGGTAGGTCAGGTGACCGCCGCCGTCCAGCGCGAGGTTTTCCACGGCCTTGTTGGAGAATTCCTCAAGCTTCTTCTTGTCGCTGCATTCGATCCAGCGCGCCGAGTAAACGGTGATCGGCTCGTAGGAGCACTCGACCTTGTATTCCTCTTTCAAACGGCTGGCGACCACATCGAACTGCAGCACACCGACGGCGCC